>JAFCDW010000027.1 GCA_017609475.1 Candidatus Pacearchaeota archaeon | reverse complement strand
ATAACCATAAACAAAAATGGACACTGTTACCGCAATCCCTATTAGAAGAATATATCCTATCATTATGCTTATCCCCTTTTTTGAATCAATTTTTGGCAACATATTTCTCTTCACCAATTTTATTAATTACGACGAATTTAAAATTCTTTCCCGGCAGGATTTCAAAAGAGTATGCAATCCCTTCGATAGTTATGCTTGCTTTTCCTTCGCTTTGTGAATAATCATATCCAGATTCTTCTCCATTGTGATATTTGTATGCATTCAGCTCTCCGAGTTCTCCCATTATGACATAAAGTTCGAAGTTCTCTCCTAAATATGAAGAGTATTTGGAAAGAAAATCCCGCAAGTCATCGAAGGTTCCGTACTCCAAGATGTGCGAGCTTTCTATCCAAGATGTGCGAGCTTTCTATATCGAGCTCTTCCTTTACCTCTTCTACTGTCGAGTAGGTCTTTTTCAAGTAATAATTCGTAACCCCTGTATAGACAAGAATAGTCGCCACAATAATCACAGTAGCAACAAGGTAAAACTGCCCTCTTTTATTTTTTACATGGTCTCTCATGATTTTTTAAAAGAAGCGCAATTTATTAATTTACTCTTTTTAATTCATCCTTCTTGAAATTGCCAGTTTGCTATTTTTGATTGATTTGCTTTTTGGATTTGCCTTTTGAGAAAGCGTGTGACTCGGAGGGTTGCTCAAAGTTTGCCAGAAAGCTCCCTTTATCCTTCCTCGGCTCTGCTACCCCCTAAGCACCTCTCCAAGTGTTTAGGGCTGCTCCGGTCAGGGCCTGACCCGGTTCGCACTTGTGAGGTCGAAGGGGACAAAGCCTCATTGTCCGAATAAAGACTTTCTGACTCACTTATCACGCCCCTCCTTGCGGTCTGCCGTAAAGCCCGTTTGCACGAGAGCGGAGGGCTAACCCGCCGACCTAGTCACACTCTAACCCACTCTTTTGAATTATTTAAGCCTTCTGGTCTCTTTTAGAAGAAAATTATTGGGGGATTTGGTAAATTTATTGATTAACACTATGGATGCTTTGAAATTTTTAATTTGGAAACTCTCGCTAACATGATAGTGCAACAATACAGTTATATAGAAACTTTTTTATATTTCTCTTTTTTAGTAATTACAACTAAAAATCATAAAATTGGATTATTGGAGCAGTAAGATATGGATTCGGAGTATAAATTGCTTTTTTTGAAGGAGCTTTCTAAGCGACCGGATTTATTTGATCCTGAGCATCTTTATTACCATTGTTGCTGGCATGGAGGAGTCTATTATGATTCCAATTTTGAAATTTTGGTTCTTGATATTAAAAAGATCACTGGAAACTCTCGTATTCCCTCTTGCTTAACCGAGCTCCTCCCGAAGATTAGTAGTGGAATTTGTAAAAAGTGTCTTTCGGAATATT
Organism: Candidatus Pacearchaeota archaeon; assembly: GCA_017609475.1. GTDB lineage: Archaea > Nanobdellota > Nanobdellia > Pacearchaeales > GW2011-AR1 > JAFCDW01. The sequence continues at coordinate 11,864 of JAFCDW010000027.1, read as the reverse complement.
TAAACTATATTCAAAGAGATCTTTTGAAGTTAAAAGGCTCTCAGATTTAACTTTTTGTTGTAGCCATACTTCTCTTTATGTAAGGATAAGTTGGAATGTTGGGTCGAGGCAACCTTTTTAAGTGAAAATGCTTTCGTTGATGGGAGAGAGTTGTGTGGGTGTGCCGGAGCGGTCAAACGGGAGAGTTGTGTGGGTGTGCCGGAGCGGTCAAACGGGCAGGACTTAAGATCCTGTGGCTTAGTGCCTGCGCAGGTTCGAATCCTGTCACCCACAATTCTCATTATTCTTCTAGCGATTTTTGATAGCTTCAGAATTTTTTGGAACCGATATATTTAAAAAGTCTAATTTCTAATAAAAAATGTGGGGAATCGATTGTTTTCAATCGATTGGATGTTCGACATCCTTTCCCCACACCTTTTTAATTTTGATAACTTTGCTTTTTAGGTCTTCTTCGAAACTTTTGAATTCTTTAGTTTTTTAGAGTTTAAAGGGGATGAATACCTGGAGGGACTGGGTGATGGAAATCTATTTATTTTTTAGAATCTCTGGAAAGGAATGGAGAAAAAACATTATCGATTTCTTTTGTACTTTTTCGTAATGCTTCTTGTTATTATTAATTATCCTATTGCGGACCGCCTTTTGAGAAATTTCCTTCTCGAGCGTCAGCAGGTTTTTGTTGAAGAGGTTATTGATGGTGATACTATTGAAGCTGATGGAATGAGGATTCGACTTCTTGGAATTAATTCCCCAGAAAGAGGGGAACCTTTTTATGAAGAGGCCAAATCATTTTTAGAGAAAGAGATTCTAAATAAGAGTGTGGAAATTCAGCTTGGAATCGAGAGAAAGGATAAATACGGGAGAGTTCTGGCATATGTGTTTTACCATGGCAAAAATCTAAACTTAGAACTTGTTAAGAGAGGACTCGCCAACCCCTACTTCCCCTCCGGACAAGACCCTTCTTATGGTGATTTTGTTAGAGCGTGGGAAGAATGCCTTTCTTCTAATTTTAATTTGTGTGAGAGGTCCTCAAATATTTGCTCCAATTGTATCCTTCTAAAAAATATTAATTACGATGAGCAGGAAGCTGTTCTTTACAATGAGTGCAATTTTGATTGCGAATTGACAGGTTGGCAAATCAAAGATGAGGGAAGAAAAAAATTCTTTTTCCCAAAGTTCGTTTTAAGTGCTAAAAGTTCTGTTAGAATTGTTGTTGGGAATGGAGAGAATAATGAGGGAACCCTCTTCTGGAATGGAGAGAAGTATGTTTGGACTAAAGGAGGAGATTCTTTTTTTCTTAGAGATGATAAAGGGAAGCTCGTACTTTGGAAAAACCTTCGAACTCAGACTTAAGAATTCTTAATTCCTGATATATTGCCTGAAGAGCGCAAGCTTTTTAGAGCTTTATAAAATAAAAACTAGAAATTGAACAAAAAAATAAAAAAAGAAAATGGGAGTTATTTTTTGTTTGTTATTGCTGTGATGATTCCTGCCAATGTTGCTATAACAACTACCCATCCGGCGATTACATTCAAAACTCCCAAATACGGGACCTTTAAAGTCCCACCAATCAGCGCAAAACCGACAGAAAGCGAAACAATTACGCCAGTCAGCCACGCTACAAAATTAAAGAAATTTCCTTTTTTCTTTGGCATTTTACACCTCCTTTTATTGAATATATTATCGCAAGGCGAACTTTGTTTAAATATGTTTTGTTTTTGACCCCGCGAGTTTATTGTTAGCAACTCTGTTAAAAAATTAATCTTGGTAGGGAATCGAGGGGGTGCTCCATTAACTCGCATTTCAAATTTTTTATATCTTTGAAATAACTAATGTAATGATAAATTGTCCTTTGAAAGTTGTTTGAGGAACTAACGATAAACTTAGGGATGATTAGAATGATTGTAATCTTTAAACACTCTTAGTGTGAGTACAATAATATGAGAAAATTTTTTAAGTCAATATGGTTTCCGATTTTGCTATTTATACTAATTGAAGGAATATTTTTTGCAATAGGCTTCTTCTTTATGAGAGAATCTGCTTTGTGTGAGCCATGTCCACCTCCTCCTGCTTATTGTCCTCCCTGTCCTAGTGATCACAATAGTTTTTTAATGTTGGGAATCGGACTTGTTCCTAGTATAGTTGTTTCTGTAATTGTTTATTTTCTGATTAAGAAATCCTCTAAGTAATCATTGCCAAGGTCGTGCTGAACTAGGATATACCTCACAAGAAAGAGAATGGTTTATAAAGTAGGATAACTAAGTACTATATGGTTAAAGAATACTATGCCCAATCTGTAAAATATGAATGGAAAAGATTAGTTCAAGATGCTTATCATAAATTAGAGTTTGATACGACTATGCTTTTTCTTAAAAAATATCTTCCTAGAAAAGGCCTAATTTTAGATGCGGGTGGTGGTCCTGGAAGATATACAATTGAACTCGCTAAGAGAGGTTATGATATAATTCTACTTGATTTAGTTAAGGAAAATTTGGAATTCGCAGAAAAACAAATTAAAAAAGCAAAAGCCAAAAACAAAGTTAAAGGAATTGTTCAGGGTGATATAAGAAATCTCTCGAAATTTAAAGATAACACTTTTGATGCTGTGTTATGTTTAGGCGGTCCTCTATCCCATATTAAGGGAAATAAACAAAGAGAAAAAGCAATATCAGAACTTATAAGAGTAGCCAAACCTGAGGCACCAATTTTTATATCTGTTTTTGGAAAATTTGGATGTTTAAGTTTAGCTCCAGCAGGTTGGCCCAAAGAAATAGAAATGAGACCGCATTTCAAAAGATTTGTAAAAACAGGTAATGACTATTTATGGAGAGGAAAATATTATGCACATTATTTTACTCCTGATGAACTTGAAAAAATTTTCTCAAAAAGAGATTTTAAATTGATTCAATTAGTCGGATTGGAAGGTTTAGCAACTCCACATAAAAAAGCAATAAACAAACTTGCAAAAAACAAGAAGGCATGGAAAAATTGGTTAGAGATGCATTACAAACTTTGTACCCATCCAATATTTCTCCGCTCGTTTCACTTGGCCACAAATTATTTAATCATCGGAAAATTTTATATTAGTTATGAACTATAAACAGCTAATTCGATTACCTAAAGATTGTAAGATATTTCTTAACCAATTTAAGCAAAAACCTAACTCTCTTAAGTTATTAAAAGAAGTGTTTGGTTTTCTAAAAGTAGATGGAAAATTGAAGATAAAGTATAGTATGGAAACATCAAGCATGAAGATTTTCTAAGATATAAAATAGATACCCCTTTCCAAAAATCAATTTATTTAAGGGAAATCATTCTTGGTGGAAAAACTTTAAGGGGTAAAAAATTATAGAAAATATGAAACCCCTTCAATAAAAGTAATTGATACTTTACAAAGAATCAGGTTTGATTTGGAGTTTGCTTTAGCTTCTGTAATCTCATATAGGAATGGTGATAAAATAATCTCTTCTTTAGAATTTTCAAAATCATGTTTGTTTGGCATTAGATGTTTAGAAATATTGAAACTTAAAAATTCCCATTGACTTATAATGAAATTTATCGTCTTTCTAGAAAATTAAAATTAGGAGAATATCATTCATTAGTGAAAGATGCTTTTAAATTAAGATTAGGAAAAAATAAACTTAAAGAAGAAAATTTATTCAGAAATATATCTCTCCTTAATGAATTTATTGAGCCAAAAATAATAAAGTATTTTGAAAAATATGGTAATAAAATAATAGAAATAATCGCCGCCGCCCAACCACCTTTTAAAATTAGAAATTATTATAAATTTGAATAAATCTACTAAAGCTTATGATGAAAATAGCATATTTAACTGTTGATGATTTTATTATAGAGCTGGTGAATAAATCTTTAGAAAAAAGCGATTCATCCCATCTCACAGATTTTATTATAACAAACAAGTTCAAGACAAGAGAAATTAATAAAATTATAAGAATAATATTAAAAAACTTCTCGAAAGAAGACATCTGTCTTCTCTCAAATTTACTACTCAAAGATAAAAACGACATTTCAAAAGATCTTGTATGTGGTTTGATGTGGGTTTGTTACACTATCCACAAAAGTTATGTATTAGATGTTTTGATTAAATTGTCAGATGATGAAGACTGGGGAATTAGAGAATCTGCTGCATGGTTAGTGTATTATTTGCTTAAAAATTATTATGAGGACTTTAAGCCTTTCCTTAAAAAGATGGTAGAAAGCGAATCTCCGAATGTTCGTAGAGCCGCAGCGGTAGGAATAATGAGATTCGCCAAGCATAGAATCCCTGGGAAAGGAATTACTTAAAATAATAGAGCCTTTATTATATGATCGAGACAACTATGTTAAAAGAAATCTTGGGGCTTTTGTCATAGGAGATGGCTTTATTAGATATTATACTAAAGAAACTATAGATTGGCTCAAAAGAGGGACGATAAATAATGATGAACAGGCGAGATGGAATGTCGCGAAGGTTTTTACAACTGCTGAAGCTATTAATCACTTTAATGTAGCTGTGGAAATTCTTGAATATTTAGCTAAAGATAAAAGAAAATATGTGAGACAAGCAGTATTATCTGCTCTTAAAAATTTGATGAAAAGAAAGACAAATGAGATGCTAAAGGTGTTAAACGAATGGAGAAACGATATTAACAAAAAAGAAATTGTAGAAGAAATGTTTAATTATTATAAAAAAATTCAAAGAGGTTAATGGCATGGCACCTGACGCCCAACGCTTCATCGCTTCGCTCCTTGTCCTCGTTTCACTCGGAGAATATAACAGCAGATAAACGAAATGCTGTAGGCATTTGACAAAATGAGCAAGAGCGAATGGAGTCGTTTATCCGCTGTTATGTCTCCCGTAAGGGCAAATTGCGAAGTAATTTGAGTTGCGAGGCGGCGCGAAAATATCATTGGAAAGCTTCTATAGATTCTCTTAAATATCTCTCAACTTTTACTATATCTAAATATTTTCCACTTCTTAATTTACCCTGAGCATCAATACAAAAATCTTTTATACTAAGCTCCTTCCTTAGAAAAGAAATTCTTTCTTTGACATTTTCTGGTGAAAATCCTCCAGCAAAACCAATCACTGCTGGATTGTTTCTATGAATAAACCCATAAATTTCGATTGCCTTGTTTATCTCAAATCTTATACCCTTACCACGAGAAGCATCAATAAGTATATAATTAACATTATACTTTCCAATCCTTTTTTCTAATGAAGAAAAATCAGAAACTTGGAGAATAATTTTGAGCTTTGGGTAATTTGTTTTTAATTGATTTATATCTTCAAAATTTGGCCAACTTACATTTATTTGAACACCTATTTGAAAAGGTGGTTGAGTTCTTTCATACTCTTCATAAAAGTCTCCAAAAAGTTCATCTATTTGTTGGTAAAGACTTTTTGTAACCACTCTTTCAGCTTTTTCTTTTATTTCGGGTCTAATTTCATCTAGGGGTTTTGTAAAATAGTGTAAAGCAAATAAAATATTTTCGCTGGGTTGATTTTTGAGTCCTTCAAAGATATTTTTAATTTCATCTTTCATTAAAACTATTGGTTTGTCTTTTAAATTAATTAAAGTTTTATACGAGACTATCCCTCCAACCATAAGTAAATGTGGAATATTACCTTTCTGATAATAAGTTGCAAGCATTCTTTCTAATTGGTTTGTATTTTCTATTCCAGTAATTCCTATATACGGCTTTATGTTCATGATATTAAGTAAACGAATTAATTTTATAAATATTTGTTTTCAAATGCCGAGCGATTAGACATAATGGCATTAAACGAAGGTTTGCCGAAAGGCAAAGTTTGAGTTGAAGCTCTGCAAAGTGCGAGCCGTAAAATGCCTGTTCAACGCCCTGAGCGAAGCGAAAGTCCGCAGGACGTGGTTCGAGCGTTAGCGAGAAAGTCAGAAGTCGGCGGTGGCGGGACGCCACATAATATTTAAGTGCGCGCTTTATGAACCCTCATTTGGAAACTGTCCTTTAGCAACTAAATTTAATGAGGTTATATGTGCAGGTGCTGATAGAATTGTATTGATTGCATAACCAACTGAAATAGGTGGAGCCAATCTTATCTCAGTTTTATTCCAATAATTTCCATATTCTTTATCAACTTCTAAAATTGCTTTTTGCACAACAGGATTATCATACATTCCAGTATCAACTGCACCAGGCCTAACATCAGTAATATAAATTTTTTCTTTCCATAAATCAAGCATTGCGGAATTTGCGTATCTACTTATTGCACCTTTAGCAGCGCAGTGAGTTCCTCCGCGATTGTATCCCCTGATTGCAGACATTGAACTGATTATTGCGACTCTTGTTTCTGTTTTGAATTTTTTGTTTTGTTCTCTAAAAATTGGCAATAACTTTTGCATTAAAATATGGGTTCCTTTTAAAACAATAGTTGATTCTTTTTCAATAAGTTTAGGAGGAATATCTTCAATATGCAAATAAGGATTATCATCTTTTAATTTGTAAGCACCTGCACCTAGACCAATTGACTGAACAAGCCATAAAGGTTTGTCTTTTGAAAGAGATTTTACAAATTTTTCAATTGATTTTTCTTCAAGCAAATCAACAGCGCTATATTCAACATTTTCTTTTGGAATTCCTAATAATTCAATAATTTGTTCTTTTAGTATCTTTAATCTTTCTTCTGTTCTAGAAACCATGTGAATAATAGCACCATTTGCAGCTAAAACGAAAGCTGTTGCAGCTCCAATATTTAATTTCATATCCTTCCCATTAACAATTATAGAATCATGACTTTCTTCTTTTGTGGTTACGTCATAAAATTTATACTTAGCTGGTTTAAAGCCACAACCAGTTACAATTATTCTTTTTCCTTCCAAAAGATTGGTTTTTGGAATTGATTTTATTCGTTCAATCATGTTATTAGATTAAATTTGTGATATTTATTAAATTATCTATTTGCGCGCGTTCCCAATTAAGGACGGGTGGTCGGAGGACTGCCAAATTCTGAATTACGCCTAACATATGCCGTTAAAAGAAGTTTTACGTAGCAAAAATTTGGACGGAGCAATCTGCAAGGTTACACAGTCTTTTAACGGCTGTTAAACTCTCCTGATAGGAATTAATTTTTAGTGCAACGTTGGGCGAAGGGAAAAAACTCGAAGTCGCGAGGGTGCCTATTTAAGAATTTTATCTAGCGGATCTCCATACTTCGGACCTAAATCTTTATAATATGTTTTCCACTCTAAATCAAATTGATCAAGAAATAATTTTATTGGTTTACCTTGGTTAATTGCATGAACCAACTCTTCTAAAGTTCCTTCAGAAACGCCAAACATCCAGTATTCATCACAAATCTCAACTGCTCTTTTGCAAAATTCAATAGTTTTTTCTCTTCCTATCGGCCCTCCTTCGAATCGTTCATATTCAAAGGCTTGAAAAGGGTGAAATGGGGCATATCCCTGATTTGTAACAAAATCCATTATTTCTTTCTTTTTATGATTTAATCTTCCAGGCGTTGCGCAATAAACTAATCTAGTCATATAATGTAAAAAAGTTAAAAGTTATAAAAATTTATCGGCGCCCGAGGCGGATTGAAACTAACATTTTGCAGATAAACGACTCCATTCGCTCTTGCTCATTTTGTCAAATGCCTATAGCATTTCGTTTATCTGCAAAATGTGATGTTAGGTGTAATCGCTTGGCGGCGCCTATTTATTTGGGCTGGCTCACAAACAAGTGTTACTTCCATAAAATTTATAAATATTACCCAATCATATGTTAATAATAACAAGATTTAAAGAAAAAGAATTACATAAAATCTCTAAATATGGTTTTTCTATAGAGGGAGCTCTTAATAAGATTAAAAAATAGCAGATATTTTAGAAAATCTTCCTTTAGACAATATCGTATTCTCTTCTATTGGTTATGTTATTCATGGAGAAACACCAGAAAATCTAAATGTTCTTGGAGTAGGCTATGATGAGTGTAATACTATTTATATCAGACCAAAATATCACGTATTAGATGATGTAATTCTTAATGGAGGTCTTGATACAGAGATTAAAGAATTAGGCGAAATTGGTAAGAGAATCAAATTTTCAGAATATTGGATTGAAATTTTTTATAATAACTCATTAGAAGATAAATTATAAAATTTTATAGTTTGCCACCCGAGCTTCTCCGAGCCTTCGCTTCGTTTTGGTTCTCGACCCTCGCATTTGTTCGGGGACTTAACAAGCGTTATGCGGTTCCACCTTGCGCTCCTGTTGGTGCTCGGCCCCATCCAAATTGGGACTTTTGGTTTTAACTTCGCATAACGCTATACATTATACCAGCAATAAACTTGCAGAACATATTTTTTACTCTTTTGTCTATTTTTTACTTTATGATCAACTAGTTAGCTTTTGCGCTCTGCTAGCCTTTACAAGTTCCGTTTGCAGCACTACGTATTTGCTTGAAGGGCTTTTTTATTTTGGTTTATTTCTTTGCCTTTCGAGTTTTTTTGCTCGAGCTTTTTTTCTTTTTCTTCGATTTGGTCCCTATTAAGAAGATTCCCGTTATTTTTGCTCTGAACACTTTCGGAGCTTGTCGTGATGCGAGCTTCTTCGCTCGATCTGCTAGCGCATTCGCCCTTGCGATGTATCTTCTTAGTTCTTTGTCGATTCTTAGAAGTTCTTTATTCGTTTTTTTTACAGACGATTCCAGCGTTTTTTTGGAGATTTTTCCTACAGAATACCTTTGCTTCTCGACGAGAAATGCATCTATGACTGCCTGTTTCTCTTCTTGCCTTGCACGGATAAGCTCTCCGAGCGCGTGAAATTCTTTAACGAGCTTTGCGAAAGCTCCTTCATCCATCTTTTTGGCTTCTGCCATTCTATTTTTTACCTCCTTTCAGTTCTCTTATGCCGGTTAGCCCGATCCTGAATTTTTTTGGGGTTTGGCTTTTAAAGAGCTTTTCAATCTCCTTGAGTTTTTTCGCGGCATCCTTAATACACTCTTTAATTTCTTTATCAAGTCTGTTCTTTGTGAGAGCTTTCCTACTAAGAATCTTCTATCTTCCTCGTTGAACTCATCTATAACTGCTTGCTTTTCTTCTTGCTTAGCCCGAATGAGCTCCCCAAAAGTATGAATTTCTTTAATTAATTCAGAGAGCCTTGAAGCATCCAGTTTTTTAGTGTTCGCTTCCACCTCTTTTATTTTCATATTTTTGTCAATAAATTTTCTTATTTAAATCTTTAGTTTACATCTCATCCAAAAGCTGAATTCCAAGAATTTTGCACGCATTTCTTGTAACTTGTCTGAACGCTTCGACTATCGCAAGTCTTAAACTTTCTTTTTCGCTTCCCAAAACCCTACATGCATGATAAAACTCGTTAAATTTTTTGCAGAGTTCATACACGTAATTTGCGACGATGGAGGGGTCTAGTTCTTCGAAAGCTTTCCTTGCTCTTTCTGGGAAAATTTCTAGAAGTTTAAGAATCTGTATTTCGTTTTCATCGAGAGATTCTATTTTTTCTAGCTTTGTTTTCGCTTTGGTGTTTTTGAGGATGCTGGATGCTCTTGCATAGGTGTAAAGAATATATGGACCGGTATTTCCATCAAATGATGTGAATCTCTCGATATCAAATATGATGTTTCTCATTCTGTGATTTTTCAAGTCTCCGTAGAAGATTGCAGCAAGTGCTACCTTCAATCCTCTCCTTTCAACTTCTTCCTCTTTCAAATTTGGAAATCTCTTTTTTATCTCTGCTTTTGCATATTTTTTGCATTCTTCTATAATCTCTTCTAAATGGGCTGTTTTCCCTTTTCTCGTCGAGAATTTTTTCCCATCTTTTCCAAGATATAATCCATGGCTAATATGGATGCATCTTTTGGCCCATTCGTATCCCATCATTTCTAATATTTTGAAGAGTTGTTTAAAGTGCAGGGTTTGTTCCTGTCCGACTTCGTAAATCATTTTTTCGAATTTGAACTTTCTATATCTCCTGATAGCCTCTGCTAAATCCCTCGTGCAATATATGGTTGTATCATCGCTTTTTTTGATAATCGCAGTTCCAAGTCCATATTTTTTGAGATGAACGACAAGGGCCCCTTTACTTTTTTTTGCTATTTTTTTCTCTTTTAGCTCTTCAATAACTTTGTTCACTAGTTTGTTTGCTTCGGATTCTGAGGCAATTTCGTCGAACTCTATCCCCAATAATTTGTAAGTCTTTTCAAATTCTTTAAGGCTCACATCTCTAAATAATCTCCAAAGGACGAGGTTTTCCCTATCTCCTTCCTCGAGTTTTTTAAATTCTTTTTTTGCTTCTTCAAGATACTTTTTGTTTTTATTTACTTTTACATAAATTTCTTGCAAGTGAGATATGGGGTCTTTTTTGAATTTTTCTGGTTTTCCGAACTTTTTGTATCCCAGGATTAATTTTCCAAATTGAGTTCCCCAATCCCCAAGATAATTTATTCTTTTAACAGTGAACCCTTGAAACTTACATAAATTTGCAATAGCATTTCCGATTATTGTTGACCTTATATGGCCAATTCCGAATCGTCTGGCGATATTTGGTGAGGAAAACTCTACGACGATTGTTTTTCTTTTTCCGAGATTTGATTTTCCAAATTTCTCTCTTCGTTTTAAAATTTCCTTAAGGAGTTCGTAAAAAATAATTTTCCTGTTGAGATAAAAGTTTATGTATGGACCAACGACTGAAATCTCTTCAAAAATGTAAGGAACTCTTTTTATTTTTTCTCTAATTCTAATCGCAATGTCGTGCGGATTTTCTTTTAACCTATTTGCGATAGCAAAACAAGGAAATGCAAAATCTCCCAAATCAGGAGAAGGAGGGATTTCGACGTATTTCTCAATTTCCTCTCTCTCTAATTTCAGGCCAATTTTTTTTAAAGGTTTTCTGAGAATTTTGGAAATCTCTTTTTTCATAAACTTTATAACTCGCATTGGTTTTTATAATTTATGAAAACCTACGATGTCATAATTATTGGAGCAGGACCTGCTGGTTTAACAGCAGCACTGTATTCTGCTCGTTACAAATTAGATACGCTCGTAATTGGAAAACTTTTTGGGGGGCTAGCTGGGGAGGCTTACGAAATTTGCAACTTCCCTTCATATGAGAGGATTAGCGGAACGGAGCTAATGAAAAGGTTTTTAGATCATGCTCGTTCGCTAGGAGTTGAATTGAGGGCAGGAGAGGTTATTGAAATAGAAAAAGAAAAAGAGGGGTTTTTGATTAAAACAAGCAAGAGCGAGTATGCAGCAAGAAAAGTTATTCTTGCCATGGGTTCTGAGAGAAGAAGGCTTCAACTCGAAAACGAGAAAAAATTTATGGGGCGGGGAATAACTTATTGTGCTACTTGTGATGCAGCTTTTTATAAGGACAAAGTTGTAGGGGTTGTTGGTGGAAGAAACGCGGCAATAATGGCAGCAGATCTTCTTTCTCAGTATGCTAAGAAGGTTTACATAATCTATCGAGGAAAAGACTTTAGTAAAGCAGAGCCAGCTTGGTTAGAAAGGTTGAAAAAACGGGAGAACGTGGTCTTTATGACGAATTCTATCGTTACGAAACTCATAGGGAAGGATAGACTAGAGAAAATTGAAATTAATTCAGAAAGAGAGTTAGAGTTAGACGGATTATTTATAGAGATAGGAAATGTTCCAAATGTGGAGTTGGCAAAGAAGCTAGGAGTGGAGCTTGAAGGAGAATATATTGTTGTGGATAGAAATCAACGAACTAATGTTGAGGGAGTTTTTGCTGCAGGAGATATAACTCATAATCCTCTTAAACAAATTATAACTGCTTGCGCAGAGGGAGCTATTGCAGCCAATTCTGCATACGAGGAATTAAGGAGGGAAAAAGTTCTTTGAGAAAACA
>JAFCDW010000026.1 GCA_017609475.1 Candidatus Pacearchaeota archaeon | reverse complement strand
AAAAACATTTTAATTATTAAATGTTTCTTTAGGCATGCTATTTGAAATTTTACTCTCGCTAGTAATCGGCACTTTTGCAGGAACCTTGACGGGCTTAATTCCAGGAATCCATATTAACCTTATAGGAGCGTTCATCGTCTCGCTTTCTTCGACCTCCTCTTATCCAGTTAACCCAATTTATCTTGTGGTATTCATAACATCCATGGCAATTACCCACACCTTTCTTGACTTTATTCCCTCGGTATTTTTGGGCTGCCCTGACACAGATACAGAACTCTCAATACTTCCTGGCCACAAACTCTTGCAAAAGGGGCAAGCTTACGAAGCAATCCTTCTAACAGGAATTGGAGGGCTAGCTGCAACAATTATTCTTATTGCAATATCCTTTCCATCCATTATACTAATTCCAAAAGCATACTCTGTTATAAAAAAAGCCCTCCCATACCTTTTAATTTTAGCGTCAGCTCTTTTGATACTCCTCGAAAAAAGGAAACTTCCAGCGATGCTCGTTTTTTTCCTCACTGGAACCCTTGGCCTTTGCGTTTTAAATCTGAAATCCCTCAACCAACCCCTTCTCCCATTACTAACAGGTCTTTTTGGAGGGAGCGTCCTTGTAATGAGCATAAAAAACAAAGTAAAAATTCCAAAACAAAAAATAACCGAGCCTAAACTAAAATCAATCCGCCCTTTCATCGGAGCGGCCCTTGCTGCCCCAATTTGCAGCTTTCTTCCTGGACTAGGAAGCGGGCAAGCCGCAATTCTTGGTTCAACAATTTCAAAAACCGACGACAAAGAATTCCTCGCACTCCTCGGAGCCACAAACACTTTGGTCATGGGGTTCTCTTTCATCTCTCTTTATACAATCTCAAAAACAAGAACCGGAGCAGCTGCCGCAATAAAAAGCATTATTGGGATTCCTTCTGCAAAAATTATCGGACTCGTCATTGCAACATGCGCGTTAACAAGCCTAATCGCGTTTCGACTAACAAAAGTCCTCGCCAGAACATTCGTAAAAAAGATTCAAAACATTAAATACACCTCTCTCTCGATAGCAACGCTCCTAATACTCTCGCTAATCATACTTCTAATTTCAAAAGTTTCCGGACTCTTCGTCTTCCTAATTTCAACCATAACCGGAATTTATTGCATAGAAATGAAAGTTAGAAGAACAAACATGATGGGGTGCCTTCTTATTCCGACGATAATTTTTTACCTAACTTAATCCTTGTAAACTAACTCCACAAAACTCGCCAAATAATTACTTCCACCTCACTCCAGCACTAATGGCCTTGGCATCTCTGCACCAACTACAATACCAAAACCATTATTTCCGATATGCACTTTCTCCTTCTCTGCATCAAGAGCATCAGAGATAAACCAAGAATCATTCCAAACAAAACCTCCGCCAAAGTAAAAATCAGCATCTCTCCCAGAATTTACCATTTCTAAAAACGCTCTTGTGTATAAAAGATGATAAAGATCGTACGCTACTGTAGCTCCATCTGCTTTATAAGTGATTTTATTAAACGCCCAATCCAAACAAAAATCATACCTAAATTTCTCGGTAAAATATCTTTTATAACCTAAAGAGATTGGACTTGCAAAGCCCCATTCTTCATCAAAAGAAGGGTCATTGAACTTGCCCTGTCCAAAACCACCATAAAGAGAAAAATGGCCCTTTCTCGAAGACCTTGCCGCCGTAGAATCTGGTTCTTGCGCGATAACCTTTGAAGAATTCAAAAAAATAGTCAAAGGAAAAATGACCAATAAAAGTTTTGAAAGGCCTTTCCCCATAAAAGCATAAGAGAAAAAAGATTTAAAAAAATTGTTGTCATAAACATAAACCAGAAAAAACAGCATAGAAAAAGATGCAAAAAATGAAAGGAAGATTAATCTCTCTAATTGCATGTTGTCTAATTGCTTGGAAGTGCGAACAACCCCTGGAGGCGCCAGAAGGGTATTATAATGGAACAATTGAAGGAAAAGTTTATTATGATCCAGACAACGATGGGCAATTTGAGCCCGCGCCCCTTGCAAAAGTCAAACTAGACGAACATCCACTCTTGCCAGACACAAAACCTAAAACCCTTACAGATAGTTGGGGCTACTTTAAGTTTGAAGATGTAGAACCAGGAGAACATGTAATATGGGGAAGCAAAGAGGGCCAAGGATCTGCCTATTATATTGGAAAAAAGAAAGTTTATTTGGAAAAAAGAGGGAATGCCTATGTAGAACTAAAACTACACGCTTGGCCATAATCATAAAGCATATCACGAATTAGAACCATTTCTTCAATGCTTCTTGTTTTTCATTCTCTTTACCAAAAATGCTATCAACATATCGCTTAATTAACTCCAAATTTTGCTGCACATACTTTGAAAGATTATATTTCCTCGCAAGTTCTAAAGCCAAATCAAGATATTTCCTTATCCCCCCCTCGTGAATTGTGAAAATAATCTTTCCTCCACAAGCAGGACAAACTCCTGTCAAAGGCGGCCTCCGCATAATTTCGTTACAAACAACACACCGAAAATTCTGCATGGAAAATTTTCTTAAATTACCCCTCATATCGCGGATAAAATGTCTTTCGATAATTAATCTCGCTGCACTAGATGCGTCAACCGAGCGAAGTTTCTCAATTAATCCCATTTGGTGCTCAACTTTCTCCTGCATAGTCGTGAGAGATTTGTAGCTAGAACAAACAACCCCTCCTCCAATGTCGCTCGTATCATGTGTGAAACCAATATTAGTAAAAGGGTTCTCGCCATTCTTTAGAGCGGCCTCCACATTATGAATTTTTACCTTAGAAGAATGTTTTCTTTGCTCGGCTAAACGATAAAGCTCCAGAGGGTATTCTGAAACAAGCTCAAAATCTAGGATTTGGTCATCAACTTCTCCAGCATTTATTTTTGCGTTCAAAACAAGTGGAGCATCTTGAGTTCCCCCTCGGTGACTAGGCAAAAACTTTCTAGAAAAGTTCAGCAAAACATCTCCTAAAAGCATGATAGCAGCCTCGTCTCCGTCGCAATCTCGTCGAACCGCTGCATGCATATATGGGCTCGCTAACACCCCGAGAGCATTCGAAAAACCAATAAACCTGCAAATAACTCCAGCACAATTATGCGGAGCCATAATTGCTCCCAAATGTCCAATCAAATCCTCCCTAGACTCGACCTTATAAAAAGGCTCCAAACCATAAAATTTCTCCAAAAGTTCATCAACAAAATTACATATTTTGACAAAAACATCATCTGCCCTCTCATCTAGACTTTTTGAAGGACTTGGGAGCAAAATATCGTGTGGAAATAACTCCAAAATTTGATCATCGCTAACAAGAGGATTTCCATAAATATCCTCTTCATATCCTAACTCTCTCAACTTTTCTATGCTTGTTCCAATTTCCCTTGGCCTAAAATGGGTCAAAGGCATTTCAGTAGCATCATACCTTATTGTCCCATCCTTATTCACTTGCAAACCATACTTTGCCCTCAAAATCCCTTTACAAAGATTTTCAATGGTATGGTTCTGCGAAAAAGTTCCCCGCACCCCCTTAATTAATGGGGGAAGATTTTCTTTGGAAAAACCAAGCTTTTCAACAGCTTTCTCAAAATAGTATCTTATATCTAAATCAAAAGTTCGAAAAGGCACTCCTTTTTTCTCAGAACCTTCAACAGTTGGTTTGAAACTTTCCTCTCCACTATCTGGAAAATAAAAAACTTGCTTGCACCTTTGGCCGCAGGTTTCGCAAACCCTATAGATTGTCTTCTTCCCACAATTCTCACAAAAATAAATCGGAAAATCTGCCCTAACCTTTCCAACTTCTAACGCAGACTGAAAACTTCTCAATCTTCCGCCTTGACTTCCAACAGGAAAAAGAATATTGGGGCTTCCAACTAGTTTTCTTACTTTTGCTTTTTCAGGTCTTCCCATTCTTGAACCAATAAAATCTCCCGCTTTATCCTTTATCTTAAGCTCGCACAAAGAATTAATTACATCAAGAACTTCAAACTCTTTGTTCGGAACCTTCTCTTCAATCTCCTCAGAAAATTCTTTCAATGAAACTTTTTTATCTCCGACTTTTATACCAAGATTAAACAAGAATGGTTCTGCAATCTCTCCTTGAATAATTACGTGCTCAATCGAGACATCATGCTCAACTCCTAAAAGCTCCAGAGCCCTCTTGCCTTTTGAAAACCTCTCTTTATCTGCAGAAGTGTAAGGTAAAATGAGCTTTTTGTCATAAACCCCTCTTCCAAGCCAAAGCACCAAATTCAAAAACTCTTCGTCAGAAATTTGACTCCAATAAAAAATATACCTTGGATGAAGAGGAATTCCTGTTTTTTTACTTATCTCAACAGCTTTTTTAAAATCGATATTAAAACAATCTACCTTCTTTTCAAGCTCGGGATCCTTTTCTCTTAGTTCTAATTTCCACCACTCCTCAACATAACCAGGTTTAAGAAGGTCTGCATTTCTATTTGCAACATCGCTAAAAGGAAAAAGTATGTCCCCAAGGTATAAAATCTCCTCAACGTCTGAGTAAATCTTTTCCGCTTCTTCTTTTGTGCGAATTTTCTTAACACTTCCATCTCTAAGTTTAACTATAGGGCCTTCAATCATATCGCACGGAGTCACTATACATCCTTTTGTTGGTCTTTCTATTTTTAACTGGGTTCCTGTTGCAATAAAACTATCTGTAATTGCCATTGTCGCCGGATGCAAAGCAGCTGCACTAAAACCAGAAGCTCTCGACCTCCCATATCTAAATCGAAAACCTCCTGAACGAGAAGGATGGCCAAGAATAGGTCTACCAGCAACAACATCTTTAATATATGTTGGAGACTCTTCTGCCTCTCCTAAATCTCTTTTCTCGTGAAGCTTAACATACTCTTCTAAAAAATCAAAATCTTTCGAATCAAAGCCCTCTTGCTTTAGTTTTTTCAAAAGCCTCAAACACTTCTTAGCTTTTTGAGCTAGTCCTTCCCCAATAATTAAGCAAAAACCACTCCTAAGATAGTTAGTTTCAACTCTTGGAAGATTCTTATAATTGGAAACTTCTATTTTCTCCGATGGTTCGCCATTAACTTGAATTGGAAGGTGCCTTGCAAGAAAAAGAGCCTCCTCTTTAGTCGGCATATATTGCAAATTTGTAACTCTATTATGAAAATCTTCAAGCTCAACATACACTCTGTTAATTTCATCTTCATCTGGGTCGTACTTTGCATACCCAAATAACTCCCTAAGATGGTTGATTAAAATTAAAACCATGCAAGACGCAGTCGTTCCTGCACTACGAATAGGGCCCGAAAAATAAGCTACAAAATAATCTTTTCCGTCCCGGGTCTTTCCCAGCTTAAGCTTTGTAAATCCCTCAATAGGAGAAGAAACCACCCCAAGAGTCATATAAGCAAAACCAACCTTAACCCCTGCCTCAATAGCCTCAATTAGACTAGAAAACTTACAAAACTTCTGCTTTGCAACTTCCTCAGCAATTGCAAAAGAAACAGCAGGATCCAACTTTCCGTACTGTTTTTCTAATTCTAAAATCCTGTTTACTATTTTTGGGGTATTGACTTGCGGAAAGGCTGTTGCAACAAGAGCTACCGCCTTTTCTGCCATTGTTTTTGCAAGAGGAACTTCGACATCATCAACAGGATCAAACCCCTTTGCTCTTGCTTTTCTAGCTACTTCATAAACTTTCTTAACATCTCTTTCCAAATTTTTGAAATAAGTTTGCACATCCATTCTAGCCTCAAAACACTAGCATCCCTCTGCTTTTAAAATCTCATTTAGTTCTCTAAAATTGTTTATAACATAATCAGCATATCTTTTCGTCTCATTGGTCTTTGGTCTAAAAGCTACAGAAATTCCGGCAACCTCGAACGCGGGAATATCATTCTCGTTATCACCAACATAAAGGACCTCGTCTAAAGAGAGTCCCATTTCGCAAGCCATTGCTGCAAGATCTTCATCCTTTTTCCACATTTTCACATCAAAAGAACCTCTTCCGCTAAAAATCCCGTCTTTTATCTCTAAATATGCACACCTAACAAATCCAAATCCAAGTTCTGAAGCGATTTTTTCTGCAACAACACTAATCCCAGAACTCAAAATTCCTTTAAGATAACCCTTAGAATCAGAAAAAAATTCCCTAACCCCTGAAGAGTATGGTAAAGGAAACAAGGCATCCTCAACGCGCTCAAGCGCCAATCCCTTAAGCAGAGCGACCTGTTTATTGAACCACTCCAAGTATCTTTCCTTTTTAGGATAATAAAAATCCCTAAGCCAATACCATTCTCTTTTAACTTCTTCATCTAACAACTCGCCCAAAGCATCCCAACTAGAATGAAACGGCTCGTTCGGAAAATCTACAAGAGTTCCATCCATATCACAAACAATTCCCTTAATCATTTTCACACTATTTTCCTTCAAAATCCAAAATTTTCATTTCTCCTGTTTTAAGATTAAACATTGGAACTTTGCAATGGTCTGGCTCATTTCCAAGCCTCTCCTGGTAGGGGGACAGACTTTCCCAGCATGAAACAGAAACTAACAAAACATTATTGTAATGTGAAACTTCACTCTTGTGAGAGTGCGCAGAAACAAAAATATCTGGAACTTCTCGTATTAGATGTGCATCCTCTTCCAAAGGAAAATACTGAACAGAACCATGGGTTGGAGCAAGATGTCTATGCCTTAAAAGATACTCCATCACTCTCGTCGGATTATTAAAGGCATTTATACTTAAAAAACGAGGAATTGTATTCGCATAATACGGGTAAGAAAAACCATGATAACACAACACATTAAAACCAGGAAAACCTTTTCTTTGTCCAATATTAATAACACAAGGGTTTCCAACGAGAAAAACATTCTTAAGATTATATAATGGCCACGCATACTTCTCATCAAAAATTGGTTGGGGCTCCATTAAACGAACCCCGTCGTGATTTCCTGGGCAGATAATCATATTGATATCGCTCCGAATCTTTTTCAATAATTTTGCTACGCCTATATATTGCTCCTCCAAATCGTGCAAGGTAATGTCCTGCTCTTGATTCGGATAGTTTCCTATGCCTGTAACAATATCTCCAACGATGAACAGATATTTAATTTTAGATACCTGTTCAGAGGTTCCTGGAAACTTTCCATTAAGATAATCAATAAAATTCAAAAACTCTTGCTCCATGAAACGCTTGCTTCCAAAATGCAAGTCTCCGATAAAAAGGGCATATTCTTCGACAGGAGCTCTTTTCTTTTCTTGTAAGAACGCGTCTGGAAAAACAATTTCCTTAGCAAAAAGCATCCTCTTGGTTCCAGAACAAACAAACCCTATAACAGAATCTAAAGCAACATCCTCTGCTTTTTCGTAGAGCTTATGATCGTTCTTTCCGACTAGGATTCTTGCACTTCCAGTAAGGTCCTCAATGTCAAAAATGATGTTTCCATTTCTTGTAACTGATTTGCTTTTTACCATTCCAATTAAAGAAACCGAACGGGCACTTGTAGAAAGCTTGTTGATCGAGATTAAATTTTCCAGTTCTCTATGCCCTTGCAAAATTTTTTGCATCTCCAAAAACCTATTTCTAAAATGAGTCACAAAATCGGTAACTTCTAATTTTTTATTTTTCGCGCTTGGACCATATACTAACTTAACCCTCTGCCCATCCGCTTCGC
>JAFCDW010000025.1 GCA_017609475.1 Candidatus Pacearchaeota archaeon | reverse complement strand
AAAGAGGAGTCAAAAATTGAACAAAGTAAACGAAGAATCATCGAATGCCTCAAAGTTGGAACTTGGCTCGGAGCTACTGTGGTAGTTTTTCATCCAGGATACTACGGAAAATTTTCAAAAGAAGAAACATACAAAAAAATAAAAAAACAAATTCTTGAACTACAAAAAATTAGAAAAAGAGAAAAATACTCTCCACTTTTAGCTCCAGAAACGACGGGAAAAACCAATGTGTTTGGCTCAATAGAAGAAATAGCTCGCTTGGTGAAAGAAACAAGATGTTATTTTTGCATAGATTTTGCACACATTCTTGCGAGAGAAAAGAATTATAAATTTAAAGAGGTTTTTTCAAAATTCAAGCAAAAAAAATTGCACATTCATTTTTCTGGAATAGTTTATGGAGAAAAAGGAGAGAAACATCATCGAAAAACTTCAAAGATAGAAATGGAAACCCTTATCAAAAGTATTCCCTCGAACCGCATTGCTACGATTATTAACGAGAGTCCAACTCCAATTGAGGATTCCCTTCTAGGAATAAAAGTTGCGAAAGCCATAGCCGACAAAAAGAATAAAAAGAAGAAAAAAATATTAACAATATGAGAAAAGTCAAAACAGAATTTATTCCTCTAGATTATGGATCTTTTGAATTTAAAGGAAAAAATTACGCAATGGTTTTCGGACGAAATTCGAAAGGGGAAAGGCTCTGCGTTGTGGATTCTTGTCCTGCCTATTTTTGGGCCATTTTAAAGCCAAACCTCTCTGAAAAAAAAGTAAAAGAAGTTGTGGAAAAAGTAGAAAAATTAGGAAGTTCGGGCAAAGAAAAAGCAGAGGTAGAAAAGGTAGAAATTTGCAATAAAAAATTTTTAGAAAAAGATGTTTTAGCATTGAAAGTTTTTGTCTCTGGATACAAAAATCTAAGAAAAGTTGTTGAAAAATTAAACTTTCCAGAGGTAGATAAAAAAAGAGGGTACGATATAGGGTTTATTACCCACTATATTATTGAGAAAGGGTTGCTTCCCCTTCATTGGTATGAAATAGAAGGAGAGATTCTCGATAACTCAAAAGAACTTGGAGGGATTGGTCCTGCTCTCGATGTAGATAAATGTATTCACTTATCAAGCCATAAAGAGCTAAAAGGCAAATCAGAAAAAGGCTTCTCGCCAAAAGTTTTGGCATTTGATATAGAAACTGACGATTTGAAAATAGGTAAAGGAGAAATCCTTATGGTCTCCCTTGTTTCGGATAATTTGAAGAAAGTTCTAACATGGAAAAAGGTACCCAAAGCAGGAAAATATGTAGAATTTGTCAAGGACGAAGCAGAATTGCTAGAAAAATTTGCCAAAGAGGTTCGCAAGATTTCCCCTGATTTCTTGGTCGGATATTTTTCCGACGGATTCGATTTGCCATACTTGAGGGCAAGGGCGGAGAAGCTAGGAGTTAAGCTTTCTCTTGGCCTAGACGGAAGCCAACCAAAATTCCAAAAAGGAGCAATCCTCTCTGCAAAGATTCTTGGAATCTCTCATATTGACTTACTCAGGTTCATTCAAACAATCTATGGTCAGTATATGCAATCAGAAACCTTTTCCCTAAATGAAGTGGCTAAAGAATTTTTAGGAGATTCAAAGAAAGACTTCACACACATGCACTCCTCCAAAATCGACAATTGGAACAGCTATTTTGAATACAATTTGCAAGATTCTCTTCTCACTTATAAACTCTTTGAAAAATTCTGGAAAGACCTCGCAGAATTCTCAAACATAATTCACGAACCACCCTTTGAAATTTCCAGAAGTGGATTGTCCAAATTAGTTGAACTATATATTCTGCATCAACTTCCAAAATACAATGAGATTCCTGAAGCAAAACCCTCGTATGACGAAATTCGCCGTAGAAGAGAGAGACCCCCAGTAAAAGGGGCATTCGTTCTCGAACCAAAACCCGGAATCTACGAAAACATAGTCATGTTCGATTTTAGTTCCATGCATACGAGTATAATTATCTCAATGAACTTATCAAAAGCTACCCTGCTAGAAAAAAAAGAGAAAGATTGCTATGAAACTCCGGAATTTTATTTTGGAAACAAAAAAACGAAATTCTACTTCTCTAAAAAACAAGGGTTCTTTGCGTCTATAATGAAGGAAGTTTTGGAAAAGAGAAAACAATATAAAAAAGAATACAAAAAGAATCCAAATGTAATTACCAAAGCAAGAAGTAATGCATTTAAGGTTCTTTCAGCTTCGGTTCATGGATACATAGGATTTTTTGGAGCGAGGTACTATTCTCTCGAAACTTCTGCATCAATACTAGCTTTTGTAAGAAAGTATAACAAAGGAATCATTGAAAAGGTCAAACGAATGGGATACGAAGTGATTTACGGGGATACAGATAGCATAGCTTTTGTAAGAGGAAAAAAATCAAAAAAAGACGTGCTAGACCTACTAAAAAAACTAAACAACGAACTTCCTGGAGTCATGGAACTGGAACTAGAAGACTTCTACAAAAGAGGGATTTGGGTAACTACAAGAACTGGGAAAGCAGGAGCAAAGAAAAAGTATGCCTTAATTAACGAAAAAGGAAGATTAAAAATAAGAGGTTTTGAAACTGTTAGGAGAGATTGGTGTGAGCTAGCAAGAAAAGTCCAAGACAAAGTTCTTCGCCTAATTTTAGAAGACGGAAATGAAAAACGGGCTCTGAAATATGTGAAAGAAATTATTGAAAAAATAGAGCAAAAGAAGATTCCTCTAAATCAACTTATAATTAAGACTCAATTAAAAAAGCCCCTCTCGGAATATAAGGCAATTTCTCCTCATGTCATTGCAGCAAAAAAAATGAAGGACTCTGGAATTCCAGTCGAGGTTGGAGGCCTCATCGAGTATTACATTGCCAAAAGTCAGAAAGAAAAATCTTTAATAAGAGAAAGAGTAAAACTCCCACAAGAAAAAGGGGAATATGATATCAAATATTATCTAGAGCACCAAATAATTCCTGCTGTCGAAAATATCTTTCAGGTTTTTGGAATTGATGTTAGAAAATTTATAAATATTACAGAGCAGAGGACTTTACATGATTTTGGATAAGTTAGATATTATAGAGCTTCTAAATATACTTTTTTTAAGTGAGACAACGCTTTTTTGCGTCTTTTGTACTTTTTGGTTCTTTTTTTCTTTAAAATAAGTGAGGAGACTAGTATTATTATCATTATTATAGGAATGGAAATTAAGAAGAAGATTCTTTTTTTGATCTCTTCTATAATAGAGTTTAACCATTTTTTGCTTAGAAGATTCTTTGCTTCTCTTTTTGTACTTCCGATTTCTTCTCCATTCGTTGTCGTTTCGTTAATTCTTTCATGGATTTTTTTAATGACTATTTTAGCTTCATTATTGATTATTGATTCCAATTTAAGATACAGGTCGTAAAACTCTGGATCTTCGATACTTAGTTTTTTCTCTTCTCCAACAGTTAAGTTGACATAAACCGGGTCGCTTTCGATTTTGATTAAGACGGAGTGGGTACTTATGGAAGTTACTGTTAGTGAGTGTGTGGTGCTAGTTAACTTAAATTCTACTCTTTCGTTTTTCTTGAAGGATTTTGAAACTACTTTTTTGCTTTCGATATCTATCTTTTCCACGAAGTTTTCTGTTTCATTGTCTTTGTTTTCAAAAGATTCGTTAATAGTACTCGAAGGTTCTTCTGTTGTTGAGGAGGAACTACTTCCCCCTCCACCACTGCTGCTCTCTTCTTCTGTATTGACACTATTTGTAGTTATTGCCTGTGTTGTTGCTAATGGAGGGGTATAATTTACTGTAAGGTAATATGCTCCTGAAGAGCCAACATTCTTATTGCTAGAATTATCTGTACAATTTATCATCCAAATGTAATCTCCATTTGCGAGTGTTTGCGTGAAGGAGAGAGAGGAATCTTCAACTATCTCTGTGCTAGTTTGATTTATCTCCCCATTTATTATTAAACTGCAATTTGCGACCTCTGAATCAGAATCGAATACTTGGTAGGCAAATGTTACTGTTTGGCTAGTTGTGATTATTGTGTTATTTGAAGGAGATATAGGGTTTACATTTGGTCCTATGGTATCCTCCTCCTGAACTATTAAATTTGCTACTTTATAATCCGAGATGTAATCATATGTAAGAGCTACTTTGATTGGATAAGTTCCGGTGGAAAAGGGTGCTGTGAACGTGTAATTGTAGTCCCCATTAGAGTTTGTTTTTGTTGCTTCCTCCTCCTCTTCGATTATTGTATTTGCAGGCGAAGGAAGGTATTTATAGACATATATATCATCCCAAAAACTAGTTCCTGCAGTATTGCCGTCTATACTAAATCTACCCAGATTATTATAGTTCACCCATGTTGTTGTAGCAACCAATTGATCATCTATGAGGAATTCGGATACATTTTCTTTTACGTTTATAGTTAATTTGTGCCACCCTTCTGTTCTTGCAATATTTGTTACGTTCCAATTGTGTGCTGCGTCGAAGATATCAATAGTGTAGTTTGTAGTAGAAATTCCGTTATAATACCCTAAACCGATATATTTTTGGTGGTATGGTGGAGCAGTTGTGTCATGCAGTCTTATAAAGGACATTAGATTCGTTTCTGTATTTAAATCATCATATATCCAGGCATTAAAACTTCCGAGGGTTTTTATTTGTCTAACCAGCGAAGGTATATAATCCTGGCCATGAAGTTCTAGTCCATATTGGCCGGACCTTACATTCCTAGTGGTAACGGAAGTATTTCCTTTTTTTGCGTGCCATCTTTCAAAAGAAGCCTCTATTCTCGTATTTGTACTGTTTGAGTATACTTGTCCAACGTGCCATTCATTATTTGATCCTTGTGCAGAATACCATATTCTTGAAACGTTTCCTATCTTTATGAATGTAGATCTATAAATGACCTGGTTATCCCAGTTTGTTTCAGTTGGTGTCAGAACAGGGGTTTCATTAACAACCCAATTTAGTCCGTCATTGCTAGTTGCTTCATAAAGGCGAGAATATGCACAACTTGTTGTATTGGGGTATGCGACAAGCAACATGTAATAATTGGATTCATTCTTCAATACATCAATGTGCCAGATGTTATAATTTGGTAGACTTATGTTTACGAGTATCGGGTCGCTCCAATTAATCCCGTTTGTAGAGGTAACTCTATGGACTGTAGTGTAGTATGAACCACATCCGCTTTGGGATGCATTAACATACCACATTGTATAATTTCCATTGCTATAAATTACTGCAGGGCTTACTAAGTGATTATCTGTAACGTTCATTACGATTGTATAGTTGCCCCAATCTGTCCCATTGGACGAATTAACAAATTTTACATATGTTCGACCTGCAGCGCCATTATTTACATAATAAATGTATAGTGAATCTGTGTCATTATTGTAAACAATATCTGTATCTGCGTGGTGCCCTGTTGGCGGTTCGGGATCTAGGGGATTTGTTACTCCTAGTGGAACTTCCCACGAGATTCCATCATTTGACACTAAAACGCTTGGGTTTTCATAATCGTCGTTTGTCGCTGGATAGGGTGTTACAGCCATCCAATATTTGTACCCATTGTATCCGTTGTCAAAATAAATTACGTCAGGATGCACTGTTTGATTTGAGCCATCATAGGTAGGGGTGTGCAAATATGTTTCAGGGTTGATTACTTCTCTCCTTAATTCAAAATCTTCAAAAAACTCGAATGTGGCTGTTCCATTACTGGAGGAGGTAGCATCATTGTTTCCGTAATACATGTAAATTTCTGTTGAACTGTCTGCTTCAATAAATGGGATTCTTATCCAAAAGAGGGTGGTTGTGGTGTTGCATCCAGAATCAAGCCAAAAACTCAATTCCTGGCCTGTAGAGTTTACGAATCGAATGTCCGAGCAGTCCGATTTCATTTTTCCTTCGGAAATTAGTTCTTGGGTATTTATGGTAAAGTTTATTTGTTGTGAAATGAGGTCGTTTCCACTTGTATCGCTTATGTTTATCTTTTTTCTATATTTCCAACTGGAGTTCCACCAATTTTGTACGTGGGAGTTATTGAACCACCAACTTGTGATTTTACTGTTGTTTACATAAATTTCTATAGTTGTGTCTGTAACATTGCTACCATCGGTAAGGTTTATATGACCATAGACTGTAACGTTTTCTCCAGGAGCTACGGTGTTTGGAGAAAGAACCTCTGTTATTGTAAGGTTAAATACTTTCAAGAGTCCGGAAGAATAGTTGCTCCTTGATCCCTCTCCATCACTTGCCTCACACCATATAGAATAATTCCCTCTTGCCCAAGAGCTTATATTGCACTCTTCATTCCCGTCATTGGTTGTATTTTCAAAGCAAGTGTATATTTTATCGTATCCGTTGTTGTCAGTATCTGCATAGCAACTTATATTTAATGAATCTCCATCAGGGTCTGTTGCGGACCACCTAATTTCATAGGATGTATCTGCATAATCATTTAATCCATCTGGTTGTATTACACTAATTTGGGGGTAGGTGTTTCCCAAAGTAAATATCTCTAATTCACTTTCTGTTAGGTTGATTTGGCGAGTCTCGTTTGGATAGCTCGTTGTAGTAACATTTATAGTATAATTCGTATAATAATACTTGCCTGT
>JAFCDW010000024.1 GCA_017609475.1 Candidatus Pacearchaeota archaeon | reverse complement strand
TCTTGCAATTTATGTTACGAACCAGGTTATGGCAAATCCTGCACAGCTCTTTGGAGACCCGACAACAGCGATTGGGGGACATATTGTTGGTCACGCCTCGACTTATAGAATTTATTTGAGAAGAGGAAAGCAGGATTCTAGGGTTGCGAAGCTTATTGATAGCCCAGATCTTCCAGATAATGAGACGATTTTTTTCATAGGAGATGCTGGAGTAACTGATGAAAGGTAGAGATTTCTTTTAAAAGAGCCCTTCCCGAACGATTTAAGAAAATATTTAAATCTCGTAAGTAATAGAGTTTAATGGAAATTATTGCTGACCTCCATATTCACTCAAGATTTTCCAGGGCAACTTCTGCTCTTGAAAAATACGCCAAGATAAAGGGTCTTTCTCTGCTCGGAACAGGAGACTTTCAGCACCCATTGCATAGGAAAGAAATTGATGAGAGTCTTAAGGAGGATGATAAGGGAATTTTATGGACTAAAGAAGGGTTCCCTTTTATTTGGCAGACAGAGCTTAGTTTTATTTATACCCAAGGTGGAAAAGGCAGAGCAGTTCACTTGGTTGTTTTAGCCCCAAATTCTCAGGTTGTTGATAAAATTGTGGAGTATTTGAAATCAAAAGGGAGAATAGACTATGATGGAAGGCCAATATTTGGAATTTCTTGTAGAGAGTTTGTAAAAGATATGAAAGAGATAAATGATATGATAGAGATTATTCCCGCTCATTGTATGACTCCTTGGTTTGGGCTATTTGGGAGCAAGAAAGGTTTTGATAGTTTGGAAGAATGCTTTGGAGATCAAACTAAGCATATTTATGCAGTAGAATCTGGGATAAGTGCTGATCCGCAAATGCTCTGGAGGCTTGGTCAAAATTTTAACGTGGTTAGTTTTT
This sequence comes from Candidatus Pacearchaeota archaeon, assembly GCA_017609475.1. Classification (GTDB taxonomy): domain Archaea; phylum Nanobdellota; class Nanobdellia; order Pacearchaeales; family GW2011-AR1; genus JAFCDW01. The sequence continues at coordinate 6,360 of JAFCDW010000024.1, read as the reverse complement.
CAGATTCGCATAGTTTTTGGCCATGGAGATTGGGAAGAGAGGCGACCATTTTTGAAATTCCCGAATTGAGTTATAAGCATATTATCCAAGCAATTCGTTTTGGGAAGGGATTAAAAGCTACGATTGAGGCTCCTCCAGAATACGGGAAATATCATTGGGATGGTCATAGGAATTGTAATTTTTCTTGCAGCCCTAGTGAGACAAGGAAGTTGAAGGGAATTTGCCCTGTTTGCAAGAATCCTCTTGTTCTTGGAGTAGAATATCGCATAGAGGAGTTGGCAAAAAAAGAAGAGGGTTATGTTCCAAAGAATGCTAAAAAGTATTATACTCTTTTGCCTTTGCATGAGTTAATTTCTTTTTATATTCATTCTCCTCTTTCTTCTCAGAAGGTCTGGAAAATTTATAATTCTTTAATTGAGCATTTCGGAAATGAGTTTAATGTTCTTCTTCGAGTTACTAAAGAGCAATTGCTAGGAAAAAAGATTGACGAGAGACTCGTTGAGTTAATTTTGAAAAATCGAGAAGGGAGGATAAAGATTAAACCCGGTTATGATGGCGAGTATGGAGTTCCAGTTCTCGACGAGGAGCAGAGAACGTTGTTTTAAATTTTATTTGGAGTTCGATTAGGAGAAACGATAGCTTTTGTTTTTGTTATTTTTTATTATTCTTTTTTGGGAGACTGTCTCCTATTTCTGGAGCACTTTTTATTCTAATAAATTTATAGTGTGCAGGCTTGGTTTCTTTTTCTCTGATTTTCTTTTTTAATGTGTAGATCTTTTCTCCCTTTTCATTGAGATAGAACCGAAGTTTCATTTTTACTTTTCGATTACCCCTTATTTTCCTTATTTAGTTTCAAGTGTTTTGAAATTGACATTGTTGGCTTTTGCCCTTTTTTCTATTTGCAAGAGTGTCTCTCTCATTCTTTGAGAGGTTTTTTTTGGATTTTCTCCTTCGAGTTTTAGCAAGTATTTTCCTGCTGAGAGATAGCTTATTTCGATTTCTCCTGCTTCCTTTTTTGTGTCGAGGAGAGTCTTTTTGATAAGCTCTATTCCGTTTGGTGCTGGGGTGGTGAGGAAAATTGTCTCTTTTATTACAACTTTTTTCTGCTTTTGATTTTTTAAAATTTCGAGAATCCTTTTGGCGTTTTCTTTTCCGATTAACTTTTCGAGTTTTTTGGGGATTTCTTTTATCTCTTGAACAAAATCGTAGAGAGTTTCTTGCTCTTTTATTTTCGATAAGATTTTTTCTGCCTCTTTTTCCCCCAGAATCGTCTTAAATATTTTTTCATAGCTCTTTTCTTGTTTGTATCTTTCTTTTACTTCTTTTTGTTCTTTTGGTGTAACTCTTCTTAAGCTTAAGTGTATGTTTCCCGAGGGATCTATTTTCAATATTTTGCAAACGATCTTTTTTTTGGGAACCACGTAATCTCTTAAGTTTCTTATTCTTCCTGGAGCGATTTCGCTTAAAATAATGCTCCCCTCTTTATCAGTTTCATCAATTTTTACAAATACAACGGTATTTACTATTCGGTCTACTGTGCATAAGACAACATCTCCTTCTTCAAGTTCCATGTTATTTAGAATTGAGAGAGGTTTTAAAAGTTATGCTCTTATTCTTTTTGAATTTTCATTAACTAGTTTTTATCTTTCTTCATTCAATCTTTCTCTTCAGTGTTTTTGAGAGATTTTTATTGTTTCAAACTCTAGATTTCTTTTTAATATCTGCAGAAATTCTTTTTCTTTTGATTTGGGGATTGTGCAACCTGCAGCGAAAGCATGTCCACCAATCTCTCCACCGGTTTTTTGGATAGTTTTTTCTAGAATTTCTCTTACATTTCTCCCTTTTCTTTTGCAACTTCTTGCTGAGACTTTTATTTTATTTTTATCGCTATATGCCATTGTAATTATAGAGGTTCCCTCTTTGTAGTAGAGTGTTGAGGAAGAGAGTATTGTTGCAATTGTTCCGATAATTGTGTCTTTTATCTTATTTTTTGCATTGAAAATTACAAAATCATTTCCTTCAGCTACTTTTGTTTCGTTTATTGTTTGAAGTGCAGATAAGATGTGCTGTTTATATTGTGCATGCATTGATTCAACTTGTTTTTTTATTTTTGGGAATTCTAAGCAGAATTGCAAGGCAAGATCGCTTTTTCCTAATCTTGAGCATGCATTTATTTTTGCACTTAGCTCCCTTCCGTCCTCTAGTTTGTTATAGTGTTTTATTAAGAAAATTTCTCCGATTAGGTCCTCTTGTTTAGCTCCAGGATTTCGAAGAATTATCGCAGTAACTAATTTTTCCATTTCTTTATCATTTAGTTCAATGAGACTTTTATATTTTCCTTTATGAGGAACGATTCCCGCTTCTCTTAGTATCTCTTTTATTTCTGTAGGATTGCCAGTAATTCCTGGGAGGTAAGGGTTTGAGCAGAATTCTAGAACTTTATCAATGGGTCTTGTTGAAGGATATAATAAAAGACCTTTCTTCCTTCTGATTCCCCCTTCTTCGACAATGTTGCTATTTAGCTTGCTTATGTTCTTTTCGAGGAGGTCTCCTATCATTCCAAGAATCGCTAATTTTGCTAGCTCTTTGCTTTCTGGGTTTATTTCTTTGCAAAATAAGTATGTCACTCCAGCCGCGCTAATTTCTTGTTTGTCATACAGTTCTGGATTCACTATTTCTATTGAGGGGGGGATTTTTTGTGTTATTTCGTGATGGTCAAGGATGAACACATTTTTCAGGCCGGCTTCTTCAATTTCTTTTAGGCTGTTTGAAGCAAGGTCAAGGAAAAGAGTGACTTTTTCTTTTGGGAGTTTAGATATAAACTCTTTATCAAGGTTTTTGACAATTTTTAATGAAAATTTTTTATCTAACCTTTTGAGGCATTTTATCATTATAGTAGCAGAGGTTATCCCATCAGTGTCATAGTGGCTGATAATTTGGATTTCTTTGTTTTCGCTTTGTTCGAGAAACCTTTTTGCAGCAGTTTTTATTCTATCTTCTAATCCTCCTTCTTTTTCCATTTGAAATAGAACTGTTTAGTTTTCTACTCTTTTAAAATACTCTCTTAGTTTTCTAAGTTGTTGAAAAACTCTTTCCTTGTCTCTTTTTGCTCTTTTATCTTGCTTGTGCTTTTCTGCGTGTTTTTGTATTCTTTCTAGTTTTTTTTCCAGATTTTTTATGTCTGGATTAATCCACAATCCGTGTTCTTTTAGAATTTTTGAAATTTTTTTTCCATATTCTTTTGGATGTATTCCTTGTTGTCTTAGACTCTCCCCGATTTTTTCGGCAGTAAGCCCTTCTTGGGCTAATTCGATAACTTTTTTTTCGAACTCTTTTTCAGAAATTTTTTTCAATGGGGTTCTTCCCTTGCTTTTTTCTTCGGATTTTTTTGGCATTTTAATAGATAAAACATTCTTTTTTTAAAGTTTTGCATGCGGTGTTTCTGAAAATTTTTTCGCTTCTGGTCGGGCACAATGTTACTTCTAAAGAGCTTTATTTTTTGCCGTGATAGGTTTTTTAAACCCTTTTGTCTTTCACTTAATATGGGAAGGTCTATAGGTGTCCTTAGTTTAAAAGGAGGTGTTGGTAAAACTTCGAGTGTCATTGCTTTGGGCTATGCTTTTTCAGAGCTCGGAAAAAAGGTTTTACTCGTTGATGCCAATTTTTCTGCTCCTAATCTCGGATTGCATTTGAATGTTCTAGATCCTGATCACACACTTCATTCTGTTCTTGAATCGAGCTCTAATTTGAGTGATGCGATTTATCCTTTGGGACAATTGGACCTTTTGCCAGCCTCGATTTTTGGGAGAAGGGACTTGAATTATTTTAAATTGCGCGATAAAATAAAGCCACTCAAGAGAAAGTATGACGTGATTTTGCTTGATTCTTCTCCAGCTTTAAACGAGGAGACTTTTGCAGTAATGAAAGCATCAGACGAGTTGCTTATTGTTACAACTCCAGATTTGCCAACCCTCGGAATTACTTTGAAAGCGGTTCGCTTGGTTAAGAGGGTAGGAATTCCGGTTGCAGGGCTAATTTTGAATAAGGTTCATAAAAAGGATTTTGAGTTATCCCTTGAAGAAATAGAAGAGGTGGTGGAAGTTCCTGTAATGGCTGTGATTCCTCATGATGTTCGCGTTTTGAAATCTCTTTCAGAGTTTTCTTCGCCTTTTGAAAAGGCTAGTTCGAAGCTAAAGGAAGAGTATATGAAACTGGCGGCAATGTTGGTAGGACACAAATACGAGAGTCCAAAATTCAAAAGGATGCTCTCTAGGTTCTTTCGGCCCCAGAAGCAAGAGATTAATCGTACAGTTTATTACGAGAGAGTTTTTAAGTAGAGGGAAATTTTTGAATGAGTAGAGGAGTAAGCCGAAGTAAAATTTATAAGGGATTGAAGGGTTCCATTTTTGGAGTGTTTGGAGCCCTGTAGTTCAGCGGTCAAGAATGCAAGGTTTTGGTCCTTGTGACCCAGGTTCGAATCCTGGCAGGGCTATTTTTTAGAGACCTCTAGTTAAGTTTTTGATTTGTATCTCCCTCTTTTTTCGACGATCTTTAGTCGCTGAAGAACTTGCTTGAAAGTTTTTGATTTGGAATAACCCTTCAAAACTGCTTTGAAAAGGGTTTCCCATTTTTTGAAGTGTTTTGCTTCGAGGGCTTGTTTGAGAAGGTGAAGGTCGACGGCTTTATCTTCGTATCTTGCACTTATGAATCCTAAGCCAAAATCGATAAAATACACTTTTTTATCGACGAGAATCATATTAGATGTCGTTAGATCTCCGTGGATTATGCTCGAGTCGTGGAGTTTTGCGATTGCCTCGCCTATTTTTTTGCACACTTCCTTTTGCTCTTTGGGGGAGAGGTTTTCCAAGTGCTCGGAGAGTTTTTTTCCTTTTAGGTATTGCATTTTTATTTTCATTGGGTCTTCCTCTTTAGATTCTATTATCGAAGGACAGTTTATTACTTTAGAAGCTTTTTTGAGAAGTTTTTTTTCGAGTTTTGTTCGGGAAATTCTTATTTTTTTGTCTAATTCTGGGATTCTATAAGATTTTTTTATTCTATCCTTGATTATTGTTTTTTCTGCTAGGATTATTCTTGCTTCTGCTCCTTGGCAAATTAGTTTCTGCTTTACCATATTTTGAATTTTCTTTTTCCGAATTTTTTTACGAGTTTCATTATCTGTTTTTGTGAGAGCATTTCTGGACTTTCAATATTGCCGAGACCTCCTTTTATCATTTCTTTTAGAATTTTATATTGTTTCAGTAGGGCTCGGACTTCGTTGTTCTTAACTCCAGCTCCTCTCGCTACTCTGTTAATTCGCGAGTTTCCGGTTTTTTTGTCCTCGAACAGGTCTGGATTTTCGATTTCTTCAGGAGTCATGGATTTGATTATATGCTCCCATTTCTCTATTTTTTCTTCTTGGGTTTCTAGAGCGTCTTCGGAAATTTTTGCCTTTCCCATTCCTGGGATAAGTGATTTTATTTTACCAAGGCCTCCGAGATGCTTGAGAGATTTCGCCTGCTCTACAACCTCTTTTAGACTTATCTTTCCTTCGAGAAGCTTTTGATTTGTTTTCTCTTGGAATCCTTCTGTAGCAGATTTTATTTTCTCTATAAGGGTTTGCAAGTCCCCCATACCCATAATTCTAGATAGGAATCTTGATGGTTCAAATTCTTCTATATCGCCAATTTTTTCTCCAGTGGTTATGAAGTAAATAGGGGCATTAGTTTCAGCACACGCAGTCAAGGCTCCGCCCCCTTTTGCAGAAGAATCCATTCTGGTGATAATTATTCCGTCAATTTTTGCAATTTTTTGGAATTCTCCTGCTTGCTTTTTTGCCGCTTGCCCAATGTCTGCTGGAATTACGAGGATTGTGTGGGAAGGGTTAATTGTTTTTTTTAGTTCTTTTATCTCTTTAGTAAGCTCTTCGTCGAGCGAATGTCTTCCTGCAGTGTCTATTATTATCAATTGGAACTTTTTTAGCTTTTTTTCCAGTTTTTTCCAAATTTTTATAGCGTTTGTTTCTTTTTGGTCAGTAAAAAAAGCAAGTTTGTTTTTTTCTGCGAGTTGTTTTAGTTGTTCTTTTGCTGCTGGACGATGGACGTCAAGGCCTACTAGAGCAACTTTCTTTCCTCTCTTTGCGTAATAGTTTCCGAGTTTTGCAGCAGTAGTAGTTTTTCCAGAGCCATAAAGGCCAATTAATAAAATTTTTTCTTGTTTTTCTTTGGGCTCCAGTTTTTTTCCTTCTCCGAGAATCTTTGTTAGTTCGTCATAAAGTAGTTTGATGATATGTTCCTTTTTCTCTATACTTTTTATTCTTTCGTTTAGTGCAGCCTTTTTTACCTTGTCGGAAATTTCTTTTAC
>JAFCDW010000023.1 GCA_017609475.1 Candidatus Pacearchaeota archaeon | reverse complement strand
ACAAAATATACAATTTCTCCGAAATCTTTTTAAATTCACTTTCATTCGGCTTGGCATGGCTTTGGAAGAAGAACAAAAATCTGAAAAAAGTTTTATTTCTAAGTTAAGAAATAACTTATGGATTACCTCTACTTTTGTTTTAGCCATATTTGCTCTAATTATAATATTCTCCTTCGTTGCTGGCACGCTTCGAATTTCGGGTCAGGCAATTTCTGAGAACGCTGCTGGACAAAAAGTTCTTGACTTTTATACTTCCCTTGGAGCCGAGGGATTGAAAGTGGAATCCGTAGAGGATGTTAGCGGAGTTTACAAAGTTGTTCTTAGTTATAATGGAAGGAGCATACCAGTTTATCTTACTAAAGATGGGAAATACGTTGGAATGCTCAACTCGCTTGAAGAGATAAAAGCAGCTGTAGAAGAGGAAAACCCATCTGTAGAAAGCACTCAAGAAGTTCCAAAATCTGACAAGCCAGAAGTCGAGCTATTTGTTATGAGTTTCTGCCCTTTTGGAACCCAGATGGAAAAAGGGATTCTTCCTGTTATCAAATTACTTGGCGATAAAATTGACTTCAAAGTAAAATTCGTAGATTATGCTATGCATGGAAAAAAAGAAGTTGATGAGCAACTTAGGCAATATTGCATACAAAAAGAACAAGAGAGCAAATTTTTAGATTACCTACAATGTTTCTTGGAAGATGGGAATTACACTAGGTGCCTAGACTCTGTTGGTATCGATAAAACAAAACTAAATTCTTGCATATCCAAAACAGACTCTGAGTTCGGAATTACAGAAGGCTATAATGACCGGTCTCGATGGATTAGTGAAAGATTCCCTCCATTCGATATTCATAAAGAGCTTAATGAGAAATACGGGGTCCGGGGAAGCCCAACCCTTGTCATCAACGGAAAAGTCGTAAGCTCTGGACGAAGTCCAAGTGCTCTTTTGTCGGTAATTTGCGCAGCATTCAACGAAAAACCAAGTGAATGCGACACAGAGCTTTCAAGTGAAACTCCTTCTCCTGGTTTTGGATACGAAAACGAAGGAGCAAGTGGATCAGCAGGTCAGTGCAGTTAAATACGAAGCGAATAACCCGCTCCTTTAACAGAATGTTTCTCAAATAAAATTCCCCTCATTTTCGATAATATTTTTCCTAGCCTCTCAACGCATTTAAACAGGAAGAAACAGCAAGCCCATAATGTTTAATTGTCCGTCTAACTAATTCCTTTGACAACTCCTTATCCAATCTCAAGATGTTTCTTCTTTGTGATAAATAAATATCCTTTTTATGAAGTATGTTCACACCCGGATATTCGGCACTTGGTGGAATATATCCTATATAATCGTGATGAGGAAAAAGCTCTTTAAGAAACCTTAATTCCTCGTTAGATATCTGGTCTTTTATTCTCTCATTTTCCAATAACTCCCAAATTATTTTTCTAGAATCCAGAATGTAATCTGCCTGGCTACGAAATTCTTTAATACCCATGCCAGCGAAAGAGATGAATTTTTCTTTTTTAACCTTCTCAACTATCCCAAAAGATAAAAAATCTGCACCTGTCTTTTTTGCTAGAAAATACACTAAATAAGGAACTCCAGAAGAGTTTATAGCTATTTTCCCTACTTTCCCTTCTGTCAAAACAGATTCTTTTATGGAATTCGGCCAACTTATAAATAAACCTGGATGAGAAAAAAAGTCCAACTCAATTAACCTGTCTTCCAAGAGACCCATACCTGAATTAATTATGTAATAAAAAATATAAATTTTTGCCTGTCTCGAGGTTTCTTCTCGTCTTTGCTCAGCATTTTCTTGATTGCATATGCTATATCTAACTCTCTTAAATCCCAAAAAAGAAAAATTATTAAACTTAGCACCTATCACATAAGTATGAATCAAAAACAACGCAAAAAAGAAAGAAAACGTGCCGATAGTTGGAAGCTAGGTTTTTTAGGGTTTCTGGGATTCCTAGGATTTCAAGCATTCAAAGTTCATAATCCCTGGCATTTGTTCCTTTTTTGCTTATTTAGCCTTTTTGGATATTTTAGGTATTACAATGAAAAACTAAGACACCTCTGGTGGCTTGGAGTGGCAGGGTTAATTGTGGCCATTCTCGGAGTTGTGGGATTCATCAAAGTATAAGCTATTATAATGTAAACAATATCACAACCAATCTCGCCTTTTTCTTTGCTTAGAAATATCTTTATCTATCGCGCAGCATTTACTTTTCCCAAGAAGTCCCTTTCAAATACTCTATTTCCTCTTTTTCTAATTTCAACTTTTCTGCGATTTTCGGATTAGAGAGAATTATCTGTTTTATTATTGGAAATTCCTTTAATGCTCTTTTTTGCCCTATATGAACAGTTTTTGCATATTTTTCAGCTATGGATTTCTTTTTTGCAATTCTCTGATTATTGAGCCAAATTTTAAGAACTCTCGTCGGCTTTTGATAACTCGTGAACCCTGGTTTAGGAGTTTTCTTCGATGCAGAAATTCCATAGCTCATGAAAATACTCTCATAAAGCATAAACCTCCAATACTGCTGCTTGTAAATTCTCCCCCTAAAAATATCTGCTTTACTTAACATTTCATAAGCATGTGCAAGCTCATGCTCCTGATACTCCTTTGGAATATTCTGCTCTATCCACAAAAGTATTTCATCAAGAGACATGTCCACAGAATCAAATAGTTTTAGAAGTTCTTGGCTCGGCTTTTCTTTGAAAATCCTTCGAAGGGCATTGAAAATGTCTATCTCTTTATTTCTCTCGTCGAATTCAGTAGGAATCTCTCCTTTTAGTTTAGAAATTGCTTGAAGGTCGTTAATCGCTGCCCGTACATCTCCTTTCGCTTTTATCGCAATTTTGGTTATAACCTCTTGATTTATTGGAAGGTCTTCTTTTCTCAAAATATCAAATAAAATCTCTCTTATTGTTCGATAATCTATCTCTCTTAGTTGAACTAACTCGGCCTTTTGCCTAAGGGGGGCCAAACTTCTTTTCCAAGCATCATTCGCAGTTAAAATTATTGGATAGTTTGAGTTGGAAATGAGATAGACCAGCTCAGTAACCCCTCCCCAATCTGCTCCGCTTATTCCATCCACTTCGTCGATTAAGATTATTTTGTTTCTGGACATAAGAGATTTTTGCTCAAGTGCAGGTTTCAGAATTTCTTGTAGTTTTTGCCTATTGCGGAAATCAGAAGCATTTAGTTCAAAGAGTTCTGAACCGGTCTCGTTCGCGAGAACATGAGCAAGAGTAGTTTTTCCTGTTCCAGGAGGGCCGTGAAGAAGTAGTGCTTTTTTCTCAATTTTAGTTAGCTTCCCGAGATTAAAATCTTCAATAAACTCCTTTATTTTTTTGATAGCACCTTCTTGTCCTTTCACTTCTGAAAATTTCTTCGGGCGGTATTTTTCGACCCAGGACTCGCTCATTTTATCACTCTTACCCTTTTCCCAATCCTGCCAGCACGAAGCTCGCCAGTAAAGATTGCAACTGGATGAAAGGATCCGAACCTTCAATAATTCTAAATTCTATCTCTCCAGTTTTTTCTGTTAGTTTGACTTTTATTTCCGGCTCTATCGGAAGATTCCAAATCTCTTTTTGAATTGATTTAATAACATCTTGACCTGAGATGCTCTCTTTTAGCATGATGTCCAAAAGCTTTTCCCTGGCTCTTTCGAAATCTCCAGAAAGGGCATAATCCAAAACAACTCTTATGTCCTTGGGCTTGGCATTAGAGATTACTGTTGAAACTATTTCTGCAGTTATATTCGGAGAAACCGCAGCTGTTGACTGAAGGATATTTGTTGCCCTTCTGCAATCCCCTTCACTCCCCTCATATATAATTTCCATGGCCTCATCTTCAACTATAAGTTTCTCTGCTTGAATTATCCTTCGAAGATACTTTTCAATGTCTTTTCTCTCCAACAGCTTGAACCTGAAAATCGCACATCTCGATTGAATAGGATCTATTATTTTGCTAGAATAATTGCACGAGAGAATAAATCTACATGTTGCTGAAAAATTCTCCATAGTTCTTCGCAGAGCTTGTTGAGCTTCAGGAGTAAGCGCATCTGCTTCGTCCAAGAAAATAACCTTAAATGGAACCTTACCAAGGGATTTTGTCCTTGCAAAATTTTTTACTTTTTCTCTTATAACGTTTATTCCTCTTTCGTCAGAAGCGTTCAGCTCTAGGAAATTTTCTCTCCAATTTTCACCAAAAAGCTCTTTTACTACAATAAGAGCCATTGTTGATTTTCCCACACCAGCCGGACCAGCAAAGAGCATGTGGGGAATATTCATGGCTTTTGTTAGAGATTCTATTCTCTTCACAATTTCCTGCTGTCCCACAATCTCAGAGAATGTAGAAGGCCTATATTTTTCTGTCCAAATTTCGTTTATCATATATATCAATCTTCCTTCCTGCTTATAAAGATTATTGGTTTGGAATTGAATAAAGAAAGATTCACAATTTTTATCTTCGTAATTTTTTTAAATATCAATTTCCAATATAGTACAATGCAGATTAATCGAAGGGAATTCCTAAAAAGGTCTGCTAGGCTTTCTGCAGGAATTGCTTCTATGTCATTGCCATATTTTTTATCGAAGTGCTCTGAAAAAATCTCCGGTCCTTCCGAAAATAAAAGAATTTCTTTTAAGGATTATATTCCAGAAGTTAATAGTAAACCGTACATGGATCCAAAATATTCTTTTAAAAAGGAAGTTAATTCTAGCGGAATTCTCTCTTTAGATGAGTTGGGAATTTTTGGGGATGTCGCTTTTCGTGATGAACACGGTAATGACATTAAAGGTCTTGAAACCTATCTCTACGGAGAAGATGTCTTTGGAACCAAAGTTTTGATTGCGAGAGACCCTCAAGAAAGGTATGTTCCGAGTATGATGGTTTTAGATTCAGGGCTTGGAAAGCCAAGTAACGGAATCGATTACCTTGTTTTGCACACTGTTGCTAGCCGATTGGGATCTACAGGAGATGTTGCTCTTGATCTTGTTTATCTTGACCTTCCCTCTTGGACCCCAGAAAATGCGGATGATCTCCCTGGTTTTGTTTATCTTGGAAACTGGTCCTTTGATGACCTAAGAGGGCTAAATACTATTCTCAAATACGGAAGCATTATCGTCAGCGTTTTATTTCCTAACCCAGTTACAATTGCTACTGCGGGTTTTTTCGTAAAGTCTGATTCTTTTTTGGATAAAGTAGATACAGCTTTAGATCTTCTTTATGAATCTGCTGGTATTGGGTTGGACACCGATAAGGAGTACTCCATTTATGTTTCTCCTTCTAACGCGCCCTATCTTGTTTTGTTTCCGTATAATTGGGGAAGTAGAAGTGAAGTGGTTAGCTACGAGGACTTGTTTCCAACAAAACCTGGAACATGGTGGAGATTTCGAGCAGGATATGGGCAAGAAGTTACAGCGATGATTGCTGGAGAGAAAAACGTGAATGGAAAAAACTTGCTCGTAGTAAAGAGTGAAGCAGATACTGAAGAATATTATGGTTTTTTTGGAGATGCTTTTAGATTCTTCGGATTTTATTTCCCTGGTATCGGAGACGTTTTTTTTGATCCTCCTATTGTAGTGGGAGATGGATCGATTAGGGTAGGAAAGAGCTATCATTCTCGCTCAGAGATTATTTTTAAGGACAAGCCCGATTTGGTCGGATCTATTGAAGAGAAAGTTTCCTATATTGACAGAGAAAATGTTTTGGCTTTAAGAAAACCTTACGGAGATTGCTTTAAAGTTAATGAGAATACCAAAATCACTCTCAAAAACAACGATGGAGAGATTTCTGATACAGAGGACTCGTTTATTTCGTGGTTTGCGAAAAATGTTGGAAAAGTTAAAGGAGAAAGCCCATTTGGCCTTATAGAATTGGAAGAAATGAATATTGTGTCAAAGCTCGGAAAACCTTGTAGAATGGGAAAGCCACCATTTTCTTCCTTTAACCCCATTGCTCAAAAAATTCTCGATTTATGCAAGCGCGTTCGTTGATTTTAATTTTAGCAGAAAACCTTAAAAAACACTTCAAAAGATTAATTACTTGCTTCTTGCCCGTTTTAGTTTTCGTTTTCTTTTTTCTTTTCTAAGTTTTTTACGCTGCCATTTCCAGCGCATTTGCCTTTTCTTTTTCCACCTTCTGCTTGAGCGTTTCATGCTAGGATTTAGAGAAATTGATTTATAAAGATTTTTGTCAGTTTGTTCTAATCGCAATTCATAAAAACAAGTTTATTGTGTTTTTAGATATTGTGCTTTGGAAAAGGGAGTCTTAAAATGCCTAAAAGTTTGAATTCAAATTTTTTCTCAAGGCCTGCGGATGTTGTAGCAGCAGAGTTGCTGGGAAAGGTTTTATGCAGGAAACTAGATGGAAAAATTCTTAGGGCGAGAATTGTCGAGACAGAGGCCTATTTTGGTGAAGATGACCCTGCTTCGAGGGCAAGCAAGGGAGAAAATAAAGTAAGCAAAATGATGCGGGAGAAAGCTGGGAAAATTTTAATTTATAATGTGCACCGGTTTAAGATGCTGAATTTTGTTACAGGTTCTGAAGGAGAACCTAGTGCAGTATTAATTCGAGCAATAGAGCCTCTAAACTTTAAGGCAAGAACCGCGGGTCCTGGGTTGCTCACCTCTGCCTTAAAGATAGATGATTCTTTTCATGGGAAACATCAACATATTGACAATTTATTATGGGTTGAAGATGAAGAAAACAAGGAGAACCTTAAGGTCGAAAGAAGTTTTAGGATTGGAGTGCGAGAAGATTTGAACATTCCTTTGAGATTTTATATCAAAGAAAATAAATTCGTTAGCAAGATTAGCAAAAAATAACCTATCTGTGTGACTCAACGCCAACTTTCTTGCAATATTTTTCTACAGGACATTTTGAGCATATAGGAGATAGTGGAGTGCAAATATTTCTTCCGAATAAAACGAACAATCCGTTAAATTCTCTCCAATATTTTTTGGGAAGAATTCTTTCTAGTTCCTT
>JAFCDW010000022.1 GCA_017609475.1 Candidatus Pacearchaeota archaeon | reverse complement strand
AAAAGTCCCTGCTGCAGAGAGGAATATAATTATCCAATATGGGAACGGGTGTGTAAGTATAGTTTTAAATAAAGTTAACAGAAAATTGGTATTGTATATCTCTGGATTAATTATGAGTGTTGTTATGTTTAAGCTTATTGCCACACCCCAAACAAAAATTTCTGAGTATATCATCCTTATTTTTGTGAGAATTCTTACAGGAAAGTCCAGCAAAAAGCCAGCATCTGCAATAGGAGTGCAAAGAACGAATGAGGACCACGTAAGGAATGAGACGAGAATCCCGTCCTTCAGCCCATAATGCCACATTGCAAAGATGGCATAAACAATAGTAATAAAAAGAACAATGAGGAATCTTTTGAAAACATTTTGCCTTGTCTTAAAATGAATATAACTTTTGAAGCTCCCCTCTTTTTTCTTCATAATTATATTTTTCTTTTTTAATTTATATAGGTTATGGTAGAATTGCGTTATTGGGCCTTCGGTGTTTAGTATTTAGGAAGGGTTTTAATCTTTTCGTTCGGTGGCAAATAAATCTTGTTAATCCCTCTTAACTTGAACCGATAGTTTTAAATATCTAATGATATTATTTATTATCAAATGAAAAGAAAAAATATCAAACAAATAATTAAGGAATATTTTTTCGTTAATCCAAATTCCAAACTAAGGGTAAGGGAAATAGAAAGAACTTTAAAACTTCCTTTGCCTTCGGTTATAAGGTATTGCAAGGAATTAAAAAAAGAGGGCATTCTAAAAATAGTCAAAACGGGAAATGTTCTTTTTTATACTGCAGATAAGACCTCCAAAGCTTATCTTATTGAGAAAAGGCTTTACAATTTAAGGAGCATTTATGATTCTGGGCTAGTAGATTTTATAAGAAAGGAGTTGAATAATCCCCCCATAATCCTTTTTGGATCGTATTTGAGAGGAGAAGATGATGAGAGAAGCGATATAGACTTGTACATCGAAACACCTTCAAAAAAAGAGATAAATCTAAAGACATTTGAGAATAAACTAAGCAGAAAAATACAAATTTTCAAGCACAAATCTTTATCTTATATAAAAAATACAAACCTCTCAAATAGTATTATAAATGGAATAACCCTTAACGGATTCGTCGAGGTTTTCAAATGAGGGAAGCAGATTGGGAAGAATGCGTAGAGAATAATACTGCGAAAATTGTTACCCCAGACACAAGTAGGGCTGGATCTTTAAGTGAGACTGCTAAAGAGAGGATAAGTTTAATTAAAGAGATTAATGAAAAAAACTGTAATTTTGTTTTTGAAGATTATTACACCTCTTTATTAGAAATTCTTCAAGCAATAGCCTTCAAAAAAGGCTATAACATCTTAAATCATCTCTGCTTAGGATATTTTTTAAGAGATGTTTTAAAGAGAGAGGATCTCTTTGTAATCTTCGATGATCTAAGATATAAGAGAAATTCATTAACTTATTATGGAAATAAAATGGATTTTGAAACTTCCAAACAAGCGATAAGAGACTGCAAAAGGATAATAGAAGAGTTAACCTCTGAGTTTGAGAAGGTTTAAGTTATAATCTTAAATTATAATCGCTTCTGTTTTTCTGTCTTTATCTTTTTCTTCGTCGAAGTCTGTAACTAGTGCTTCTGTGGTTAATACCATTGAAGCGACAGAAGATGCGTTTTGCAAATAACTCCTGACAACTTTGGTTGGATCAATAACTCCTGCTTTGAATAAATCTTCGAATTTGTCTGCTTTAGCATTATAACCGTAATTCTTATCCTTCCCATTTATCTCTGCAATGACTTCTGCCTCTTCCTTTCCAGAGTTCCTAGCAATTTGCCTTATTGGTTCTTCAAGAGCTTTTTTAATGATATTGCATCCAATTTGTTCGTCTCCCTCTAATTTTAATTCGTTCAGAACATCCTTTGCTCTGTAAAGAGTAATTCCTCCTCCAGCAACCACCCCTTCTTCTACTGCGGCCTTTGTAGCATTAAGAGCATCATCGATTCTCATCTTTTTCTCTTCGAGTTCTGTTTCTGTTGCTGCCCCAACTTTTATTACTGCTACACCTGCACCGAGTTTTGCTAGTCTTTTTCTTAATTCTTCTTTTTTATAGTCTGAATCCGTATTTTTTATTTGTGCTTCAATAATCTTTTTCCTTTTCTCAATTTCACTTTTTTCTCCTTTTCCATCAACAATTATGGTCTTGTCACTGTCGACAACAACCCTTCGAGCAGAGCCAAGATACTCCTCTCGCACGTTCTCAAGTTTCATTCCTTTGTCCTCGCTAATAACTTGGCCTCCAGTCAAAACCGCAATATCCTCAAGAATCTCCTTTTGCTCATCTCCAAATCCTGGAGCTTTTACTGCACAAACCTTTATGGCCCCTTTAATAATATTAATTATAAGTGCTGCTTGAGCCTCCCCCTCAACGTCGTCAGCGATTATTAGGAGGGCCCTTCCTTCTTGTACTATTTTTTCAAGGAGAGGGATTAATTCTTTCATTGTAGAAATCTTTTTATCAGTGATTAAGATGTAAGGGTCTTCCAATTCGCAAACCATTTTCTCATGATCTGTAACCATATAAGGAGAAATGAATCCTTTGTCGAATTGCATACCTTTAACAACTTCCAAATCAGTTTCAATGCTCTTTCCATCCTCTACGGTTATTACCCCTTCGTTCCCAACTTTTTCCATAGCTTCTGCTATCAACTTTCCTATTTCTGGATCATTATTAGCAGAGATTGTTGCAACTTGGGTAATCATTTCCTTGCCCTTAATTTCAACAGAATTTTCTTTTAGATATTCTATCACCTTTGCGATGGCCTTTTCAATCCCCCGTTTTATTTCCATAGGATTGCTTCCTGCAGCAATGTTTTTCATTCCCTCTTGAATTATTACCTGTCCAAGCATGACTGCAGTGGTAGTTCCATCTCCAGAGTCGTCTTGAGTCTTAGAAGCAATTTCCTTAATCAACTTAGCGCCCATGTTTTCGAATTTATCGATGAGCTCTATCTCTTTTGCAATTGTAACTCCATCGTTTGTTACTGTAGGGGTTAAGCTTTTGTCCAAAACAACATTCCTTCCTTTTGGCCCTAGCGTAATCTTCACTGTATTGGCTACTTTATCAATTCCTTTAAGCAAAGCTCGTCGCGCATCTTCACCAAATAAGAGTTGTTTTGGGTCGGCCATTTTAACTTGAAGTTAATTAATTTTGTTTAGCTTGAACTTATTTCTGACTTGAGATCTAGCTCAGGAATTTTTTTCGTTGAATTTGCTTTTATATTTATGAGTGTAAGGAGATTGAAATTCTGCAAAATAAACTCTGGTTCTAGAATTTGCATTCTTGGCTTTTCCTCATCTCCTTTTAGCACATAAATATAATAGTTCGAGATGCTCTTGCCAAGATTTTTGAACGCCGTAAAGCTAACCAAAAGGTCTCCCCTCTTTGAACCTATTTTAACGTCTATGAACCTATCTCCTGATTTTATGTTATATCCAAACTTTCTTTTATTTACAATCTCTGGATTTCTTCCTTGCTTTTTCTCATACTCAACAACAAGTTCAATTGCTTTTTTCTTAGTCAGCTCTGCCATTTTAATCCTCCACAACAGCTAAAATATCTTTAAAATCGACTATTAAAAATTTTTCGTTGTTTATTTCAACTTCGTCGGAGGAATATCCCCCATATAAAACTTTGTCCCCTTTTTTTAATGGGAGATCTTTACCATCTTTGAATTTTCCTACTTCTTCAACGATTGCTTCCTTTTTTTCCTCTCTTGCCTCATCCGGAATATAAATTCCCGAAGCAGTTTTTTCTTCTGCTTCCAGAGGCTTCAGCAAGACACGCTCTCCAAGAGGTTTTATTTTCATTTTAACTTGACAGAAATTTATATATACAATGCTTTATAAAGGTATCTTTTTATAAATTTTATTTTCTAAAAATAGAGCATCCCATAACTTTTTGTAACTATTTTGCTATTTTCTTATACAAAAAGTTCCAAATTTTTAGACTATGGAAAATTATAAAAAGAGTAGTTCCTTTAAAAAAGAATGGTTGATAGAAAAGAAAAACTAACCAAAAGAGAATGTCAGGTTCTCGCAGAACTAATAAAAAGCGGCAGAGTTTCTGATCAAGAAATTGCTAGAAAGTTAAATACCTCAAGACCAACTGTATTAAAAATAAGAAGAAGGCTCGAGCAAAAAGGAGTTATCAAGAAATACACTTGCGAGGTTGATTGGGAAAAGTTGGGTTTAAATATCCATGCCGCGATACTTTATCAATGGAAGGATTATTCCAAATCCAAAGAGTTGAATTCACTTGTTAGGTTTATAAAATCCCAACCAGAAGTAATTTTGTTTGTTAAAGGAGAAGGGATTGGAAGCAAGACGGATTTGATAATCTCCATTCATGAGAGCCTCGACGCATGCGAGAGATTTATAAAGAGATTGAAATATCAATGGCGAGATAACGTTGAAAATGTGGAAGTTTTTTTGTCATCAATCCGCGGAATTTTTAAGAATTATGACCTTTCTTCCCCAGCATTATGCAGAATAGGAAAAAGAGAAGATGACAAAGAAGAAAAACAGTTCTAAAGGTGCAATGGAAGATTTGAAAAAAGTTACGCAAAACTACGAGCTAGAGCTTGAAAAACTTGTTCGCACGATAATGAAACGAAAAGCAAAATTAGTATTGTTGCAGTTCCCTGATGGTTTAAAAAAATATGCTCTTTCTATAGCAGATTTTTTAGAAGAAAAGACAGAAGCCCAATTTCTCATCTGGCTAGGAAGTTGCTTCGGAGCTTGCGACACCCCTATTTTAACAAAGGATATAGAAAAAGAAGTCGATTTAATTGTTCAATTCGGACATAACGAGCTTCTTCCATCTTATGGATTGGAGAATAGTGGGAAAGGACTAAACTCAAACTAGAAAATTTTATAAACTCTCTATAAATTGCACGGGTATGGTAGTCAAAAAAGATATGCTTTCAGAATTGTCGAGGGGATTAGCGAAAAAAGGGTTCACTAGCTCCGTCGCTCCCAGGAACGCATTTCTTTACAAAGCAAAAGAGGGGCTAACTGTTAGAGTTGAAGTTAATGAGAGGGAATTGGATGATTTAGAGAAAAAAGTCTTTTTTATTGGAATGTCATTCGAATTGCCCAAGGCTCTAGAAAAGAGAGAGTGTGGTATAGAGGTGTTCCCGGACTTTAAATCACTATATGCTCTTTTTGAGGATTCTTTTGCAGAATTTTACCCTAGGCTGTGCTCTTTAAAATATGATTTTTTTGACAAAAAAATGGAAGCAAAGTTCGTTGTAAACTATGATGGTTCCAAGATAGAAAAAATGCTTTTTAAAGAGTTGCTAGAGGAATCCATTAATTATTTTTGTGACTACATTTTCCTCCACATCTCTTCTTTAAAGAAGATGGTTGATTTTTATTCTAAGTACTTGCACTCTGGAATCACTAATTCGGAGAATAAGAAGTGCGACAATTCTAAGTAATCCTTTGTAAAATTAGTTTTTATTGCTGGCAGAGCAAGGGAGTAGCAATTTTTATACCTTGAATCCTGAATTGCTCCGCAAGTCTATTTGAGACGACTAAGTTAAATCCATCCGAACAAAATTCCAAGTCCGACGAGGAAAATTAAAATTCCTGCGATGAGATGAAGTTTTCTTATATTTGCCTCTTTCCATCCGCTTACTTCCTCGACTTTCGCAAACCCCCAATAAACTAAGAGGCTAACCAAAACCATTGGAAGAACGAAAATTATATTATAGTACATTAACCAAGGTAAAGCTTTGAGTGTTCCTAGTTGTGAAAGAAGTCCAGAAGCCACGACATAAGGCCCTATAGTGCAAGGCAGAAGGAAGAGGGTTACTAATAATCCAATGACAAAAGCTCCCAGTGGGGAGGTTATTTTATTAATTATTCTTTTTACCTTTGGCCTCATGAAAAGCGGCATCTCGGTAGCAAACCCTCCAGCTTTATAGTGAAAGTAATCCTTGATGTTTAGTGCTCCGATTACCATTGCCAAAAATGCTAAACCAGTGTAGATGTAGGAAGAATTTTGCCTAAGAATTTGAGCAAAACCTTTGAAAAGTTGGATAATCACTACACCATAAAACAAGTAGCAAATATAAACTGCAAGAGAAAAGGCAAGCCCAGCCGCAAGAACATATTTTTTCTTTTTTGGATGCTGTATAAGTATTGAAATAAGAACCATAGTTAGAACCGCAATTGCGCAAGGATTCACAGAATCCGCTAAAGCAAGCATTGTTATTTTTGCAAAATTTGCTTCCACCATTTTAACCCTCTTTTAATTTAGCAGCCAGTAAGCTCCCTAAGCTTCTCAATTGTTTGAACGCCTAAATAATATTCTCCGTTTATTTTCCACGTTGGAGTACCTTTTATTTCTGCGCATTTATCTCTTTCAAAAAAGCAATCAATTTTGTTTAAATACTTTACGTTTTCTCCGAACATTTTTTCTTGAATTTCGCAATAATGGCATCCAAGTTGGACATACAACGTAGCTCGTTCTCCAATGCACTTTGCAATCTCTTCGCTAGTCTTGTTATGCGGTTTCAGTTTCACAACTAAAACAAGAGCAAGAATTAAGAGGATTATGATAATGTTTATTAAAGTGCTTCTTCTCATTTTATTTCTCCTCACTCGTTAATTTTTTATTTTTACTACTGAATTTCGCCTGCCTCCAAAGCATCGCGGGGCAAAGTAGGAAACAATTAGTATCTTTCGCAAACTAATCTTAGTAATCTGGAAGTTCTGTTTGCCCTTCTTTTTCCTTTTGAGCATCTTTCTCTATTGCTGAAGTTTTTTCCTTTGCTTGTTGAATCTTTTGCTCCTCTCCTTGCCCCTCTTCTAAAATTGCTTTTTGTTCTTGGTCAAGTTCCTGCATCTCTACTTCAGGGATGGAATTAATTATGCTTTTGAAATTCTGGAATTCTGAAGCCGGAATTCTTCTGAAGCCGGAATTCTCACTCCAGCCTTTGTGAATCCTGTATATCTTTCACTTGTCACAAATTCCCGAATTGTTAGCCCTCGTCTACCCCCAAAGTCATCTATCCTCACAACAATTTCCGAGGTTTCATTTTTCCTAACTCTTCCGATGTCTTTTTCCATGAGTGTTTTAGAATATTTGGTTATTTAAAGATTTGGTTTTTCAAGCCTTTTCCGGGGTTGCAGAGAAAGGATCCTATGAATTAAGAGAGTCAAAGCAGAGGGGGCGAAATGCCCGAACCAGGATTCGAACCTGGGTTTTAACCTCCGCAAGGTTAAGTTCTATCCGC
>JAFCDW010000021.1 GCA_017609475.1 Candidatus Pacearchaeota archaeon | reverse complement strand
AAGTCTACAGAACTTCAAGAATCCAGATAGATAATTTTATAAATCGAAAAATCTATTTGTTCTCATAAAAAGAGGGATGATAAAGAATGCCTCGTCGAAGTAAGCAAAATAAAAATGTAAGGAAAGTTGGTGGTAGAAAGGTTTTACGCTCAAAACTTCGGGAAGTTGGAGAGAAGAAAGTTAAGTTGGTCGTGAGATATTTACTTGGTTCTTTGATAGTTTTTTTACTCTCTTTGGCCTTCTTTTTTGTTGCTGGATCGCCTTTCTGGCAGACTTTTTTCCAGCTCCTAATGATTCTTTCTGGTTTTGTCAGTATAGCGTTTCTATTAGTTTTGCTCATTTTACTTTTCATGAAATTTTTTTAAGTGCAATTTTGAATATTGGTAGGAGTTTTGGTAGGAGTTTTGGTAGGAGAATTCTACTGTAAATTTGATAGGCTTCAAGTTTTGGAGGACTTAATAATTTTTACAAGCCTCAGCTGGGAGTTGAACCCAGGACCTCTACATTACCAATGTAGCGCTCTAACCTCCTGAGCTACTGAGGCACCTAACTCTTCTTTATGTGTGCTCTTATATAGAAGGATAGGTTTATAAAATATTTCTCCTTGTAAATTACAAGATGGGCGATCTTAGAGAACTTAAACGACGATACAAAAGTTTGCAAAAGAAGTATGACCTTCCGGATTTCGACTCTATGAATAAGGAATTCTCCATAGAAAAAATAAAAGAAGACGAAACAGAGTATCTAACTCGGGAGCTTGTGAGGGTAATTCATTCAAAACTCATAGATTATCTCCATTTTATAGGGACCTTATTAAATCCTGTCAACTCTCAAATGTTTATTCTATCTCTTGCCAAAATTCTTGATGGAAACGACAAAAAAGTTTTAGCAGAAATTTATTCGAAACTTGCGAGATTTGAGGTAGAATTTTGGAAGAGCGAACTCTTTTTTTCCGAAGAGTTTCAGGCAGAATATATCCGTAAAGCATATGGATTATGGAATGAAATTCGAGAGGAGTTGAAGAGAATTTATGAAACTATCGAGCTTAAGTGGAATAATGACTTCGATAAGCGAAGTAAAGGATATCTTGGATAGACTGCAGATTCCTGATTGCTCTTGAAAAATAGCATAAGAAAATTAATTTTCTTCTAGGCCTTTTTTAAGACGAATTCTTTTTTAACAAAATTTTTTATATACTTCTTCAAGAGAAATTTCAAGGAGTGCCACAGGCATCTTTATTTTCCAATTCTTAAGAATTCTTGGGTGAATCTCTCCTGCGAATCCTATTAGCTTTGCTGAGCGGATTTTTTCACTTTTTCGATTTTTGCTTCTTTGTTCTCTTATTAGTTCTATTCTTGCGACTCTTCCTTCGACGAAGTATTGGGGAGCATCTTCTGGTTCAGAGTATTTCAATTCTAAGCCAAGAGAGTCTGCTATGTATTCAAGGATTTGTTTGATCTCCGTAAAATTGCCAGGTGAAATTCCTACGCAAAGATGGTCCTTTTCCAAAATTTTTTCTCCAGATATTTTAAACACTTTTCCAATTTCAAAAATTCTTTGGGGATACTCCTCGTCAATATTCTCGGAAAAGTTTTTAAGAATGTAGTGGGAGAGGTCCTTCCTCAATAGGGTATAATCTGTTTTCGAATCCTCGACCTCAACAAGCTCGTCCTGCTCTTTTTTCGAAAGCTCCATTTTCGTAATTTGATCTTGTTTTCTAGTGAGATGGTAGTTAGATACTTCGAGCAGATTTAGTCCAACGAGAATTTCTGCAAATCTTGATTTTAATTTCTCTTTCACATCTCTTTCTCCTATAGTCGATATCTTTGGTATCTCTGGATTAAAGTTCTCATATCCGTAGGCGATTGCAATATCTTCTATTAGGTCCACTTCGTGCATAATGTCTGTTCTCCACGGAGGGATTTCAACTTTTCCTCTCTTATAGTTGTATCCCATTCTTTCCAGAAGAATAGCCATTCTCCTTTCGCTGAGGTTTAGTCCTAGTAATTTGTTCACATTTTTCAACGAGATTTTCATTTTTTCAGTCGATAAGTCTGGAGTTTGCTCTTTTATCCCTTTAATTTCCATTTGATATATCTTTCCTCCCATTTCTGCTAGTGTTGTAACTAAAATATTGAGGCACTTCTTTTGTATTTCGAGGTCAAAACCAGAGCACTCTATGAATACCTCTCTTGTATCTTCTTCTACTTTTCCAGTCAGTTGTGAATTTATTATAGGGGGCATACTCAGAACATTCTTGTTTCCGTCGATAAATACTGGGAATTTAATCTTTCCTGCAAGAAGGTGCGCGTACTCTTTTCCTGTAGGGTGCTTTTGAAGAATCTCCAGTCCTGACATCTCCCTTTGACTGCCCAATGGAATAAATCTGATTTTGTCAGGCTCCATCGCTTTGAATGTTATGGGAAGTTTTATTTTATCGAGCGGGTAAATTCCTATTGCAAGTTTCTTTCTTCTTCTTCCGAGGGTGCTATGAAGTTTTTCTTGAATTTCGATAATCTCCCTAATTTTTTCAGAATCCAACTTGAGCCCTTTTATGATTGCACAAACAGTATATGGACGAATGTTCCTAACAGAGCTATCTATAGTTACTTTATAGCCCTTCTCTGGCTTATGAACGCGATATTTCTTTATCCCAGGACTTTTTCCAAGGAAACTAAGAAAGGCTCTTTTGAAACCATGATAGGAAAGCATGTCTGGTCTATTGGGAAAAACTTCGAGGAGGAGTTCATCTTGCGTTTCTTTTTCAACTGTTAGACCAAGCATGGCTATCTTCGTTTTCATTTCCTCGGTCAATTTTCCGATCTCTTTTTCAAAGAGCTTTTTTGAAACTGTTATCGTTGCCATTTTTTATTTTAAAAGAGGTTTTATTTTCTTAAGTTGGCCGAAGTCATTCTTATATAATTGCCTTAAGTCTTTAATTCCAAACATTTTCATAATCATTCTATCAAAACCAGGTCCCCAGGCTAGAACTGGGATTTCTCTTCCTAAAAGAGGAATAGTAACTTCTGGCCTAAATATTCCAGCAGCCAGCAATTCCACCCATTGGCCCTTTTCCTCGTCCCAGACATCTCCCTCCAAACTTGGTTCGGTATATGGAAAATAAGCTGGTCTAAATCGAACCTTCTTGTACCCCATTTTTTGTGCAAATTGTTTCAGGTATCCTAAGAGATGTCTAAAATTTGCATTCATGTCTACCACTATTCCTTCAGTTTGATTAAATTCAAATCCGTGACACCAATCTACTGTTTCATTCCTGAAACACTTTCCTATTGCGAAAAATTTCGCTGGAAGGTCTTTTAGTCTCAATTTTGCGAGAGTTTGAGAAGAGAGGCAAGTAGTATGGGTTCTCAATAAGAGTTTTTTTGCGCTATTTTCGTTCCACGAATATCCCCACCCTTTACTTCCTCTTACTCCATTCTCGTGCGCTTCTTTTACTGCTTTTACAATTTTTCTGTTTGGGAGTTCGGAATTCTTTCCTATAAAGAAAGTGTCTTGGAGCTCTCTGGCTGGATGATCTTGCGGAGTGTAAAGCGCATCAAAATTCCAGAAGCTACTAACTATAAAATCTCCGCTAACTTCTTTAAATCCCATTTCGGTCCATATTTCTTTTGCATATTCAATAGCTTGATTGACAAAGTGTCTCTTCCCCCCATATATTTTCGGAACAGGCGATTGCACATCATACCTTCTAAACTTTTTTCCTTTTAAGCTGCTCTTAATTACCTCTGGAGTTATTTGCTCTACAAGATTCTCTGCTTTTATTCCCTCTTTCATTATTTGCTTACCTAGTTCGGTCACTGAAAACTCCATTTCTTTTATTTCTCTCAACTGAACCAAGTTCTTTCTACGTTGAAGTTCTTTCAGCAAACTTTGTTTTTCAGGAGTGAGGGAGTCATAATCTAGAGGAAGGCTTTCAAGAAATATTTCTTCTGGACTCTTCTTTGATACTTCTTCCATACTTGCGTTTAGAATAATTTTTCTATTTTTTATCTCTATTAATCCCCTCCTCTTCAGCACCCCTATTGATGCCTTAAGTTCATCACGAGAGAGCTTTCCTATTTTTTCCGCATCCTCGAGAGAGATTATTTTTTGATGAGAAAGTAAATTGAGAAGCCTTCTCTCTGGCAGGCCTTTCCTCTTATAGAGAGCACCATTCACTCCAAGCTCAATTACCTTTCTTTTTCTAAATCCTAGCTCGATTATTTTTTTCTTTTTTAGATACTTGAGCGAACGAAGCACTGCCACCCTATTTAGGTTTGACTTCTTGCACAAATCCACGATATTTTTCTCTTCGAGATAGGGGAGCAACTTCCTTTCATTTGGACTCAGGGATTCTATTATTTTTTTCAAATTTCTTTTTTGAGCCATTTTCATTTTGTGCGATTTGATTATTAGATTACAGAGTTTTTAAGCTTGCCTATCATCCAGGTTGGCATACCTAAGCTTAATCCTAATGATTTGAGGGAAGGAAGATTCTGCTTTTTCGAAGAGACAAATTGCATTTGAACTCCGTACTTTTTACATATCTTTATATTTTGAAGGACTCTCGCTAAAATTTTCGCTTTTTCTTTTCCATGTGATTCAATAATCTCATCGAGATTTATTCCAATTTGGATGCCTTTTTCCTTTGCAATTTTTGCCAAAACGTGATTCAAGCCAGACTCCCGCTGCTTTTGAAAGTCTTTTCGGCTTTTCTGATTTATTAGGAAGATGTCAATTGGAAGTTTCTCTAGGACTTTTCTATTCAGGTCGTCATTTTCACTAGTGAAAGCTATCTTTTTTCCAGGATTTTTCTTAATCTTACTTTTCAGTTTGCTAAAATTGGTTTCTTTTAAGAGGAGGTATTCCATTTTATCTATTTTGTAATTTAGTCTGCAATTATTGTTCCGACGAACTTTTTTCCATTAAGGATGTTTTCGATTTGCTTTGGGTCTTTTCCTATAATGTAGGTTGGAATTTTGTATTTTTTGATGATTCTTGCAGCACTCTGGTCTAGAATAAAGTGCTGACCTGGTTTGAATTCTCGCGAGGTGGCCATTTTATAAAACTCTTTCCAGCTGATTCTTGGAATAAATTTGGCATTTTTGTTCGTAAAAGGGTTTTTATCATATAGCCCTTTTATGTTTGTTATATTTATGAAAATCGTTCCAAAAAATCGCGCGAGTTTCGCTGTGGTTCCGTCGGAAGTTTCGTTTTTAGCGTATCTGAGTGCTCCGCAGAAGATTATGTCGTGTAATCTTAAGAGATTTTTTACTTCTTCCATGTCATGTGGAATGCCTTTGTTTGCATCTCTTCCGAAGAAATAGGTCATGAATCTTGCGTTTAATCTTGTTGCTGCAATCCCTAGAAGACTTTGAAAGAATCTCTTTTTTGCTATTTTTTCTTTTTCAATTCCTGCAATATATTTTCTTGCTGTGCTCCCTCCTCCGCACACAACCACGAATTTGTGGGTTTTAGTATTTCTCTTCAAAACTTCTCTTAGTTTTCTAAGGAATTTTACATCAATGCCGTCTGGAACAATTGTGCTCCCTCCTAAGCTAAGAACCACCACTTTTTTCATTTAAGAACTAATTTAAGTTAGTTTTTATATTTTGCTTGTTTTCTACGGGATGGTGAAAAGGTTCCTATCCTTGACTTTAAAAACTCCTAACCTTACACCGCAGTCTATCCATCCGTGAGCATAATTTATCGCGGCAAACGCACTTATGTAATCGCCTTTTGATTCAAAATACTTTGCATCAGAAAGATAGTTCGAGACCATTTCAATTATTTCTTTGGCATCTTTTTCCCTATCTTTAGAAATTTTTTTCTTAATTTCTTCAAGAGCCTTAGAGGTTAGGTTAAAATATTGCTTGAGTTTCTGCTTGGAAATGGTTTTGATTGTAGCCCTTTCCATATATTATTGAGTTCAGAGCAACTTTTAAATATGATGCTTTGTTGATAATCCTATGATAAAAGGGGTTGTGCTGGCAGTGATTGCTACGCTTCTTTTGGTGAATGCTAATCTACTCGTAGGTGGAGAGTCTTCAAGTTTCTCTGAGACTTTTTCTAAGGAAGTTTCGTCTGTGGTTGAAAGCGCGGTAGGAGAGGACCTAAGTGCTGAAGAATTGGAATCTGTAAAGCCTTATGTGGAAAATTTTGTGGAAAAGAGAGGGATTGAACCTGAAAAAGTGAAAGAAATAAAAAAAGTTGATTTCGAAAAACTGCCAAAAGAAGTGAATATAGAGAATGTTAATGATGCTAATTTGGCAATATATGAAGTAGAATATGAGGAGAAGCCTTCTGAGATTAAGAAAGTGTTTGTAATCTCATATTCTGTTGAAAAGTTAAGAGCGCAGGGAGATTTGATAGTTGCTCATGATAAGAGGATGTTTTTGAACTTTGGATTTGCTGGAAAAGGTAGTGGAGATGCTTTCTTAAAGACAGCGACAGGAGTAGAAGGAAGTACAGAGAAGGGTTATGTAATGATGAGGCATGGAAGCATTACCGGGCTTTCTTCGAGTTTGGTTATTAGAGAGCCAGGAAGAGGAAATATAGATATAGTAATTTACAAAAACGGAAAAGAAGTCGGATTTAGAAACTCACTAAACACCGAAAAAGCAGGTATACATAAAGATTATGATATACAGTCCAAAGGAGTTGTTTCGTTCGAGCCTGGAGACATAATTTCTGTTAAATTAGAATTAGAGCCAGGAAGTGAAAAAGGAATTATCTGGGAGGACGTTGTAACCTTGCTTGAGATAACAACAGAAGAGTAATTGAAAATCACATCAAAAAACGAGTTGTTAGGGCAGCAGGAGATAAAAATGTTGAATAGTAAGAGAACGTCATTATTTCTTCTAAATTTTTCTTACTCGATTTTTTCAATTTTTTCTACAATTTTAATTCAGAAAGATATTTTTAATTTGCATAAAGTTTTTAAACTACTCTCTTTTAGATAGACCATGCGTGATAAGAAAACAACAGTAATCATTTGGGTTTTGGTTGTAATAATTTTGTTATTACTCGGAATTGTTCTTTATACTTTAATATTTCGTCCCGCATTTTCTGCATATGTTGTTAAGCAACAAACTATCGGATATAATGCAGGCTACATCTCTTTTTTGAATAATTTATTAGCACAATTGCAGCAATATGGCTATGCCCAAATTTCTGTAGGAACTGTGCGAACTCAGCAAACACAGCAACAGATGCAGCAAGCGCAACAACCAGCAAGTGGAAATGCAGAAACTCAATCATCCTCGCAGCAATAGGTTTAATAGGATTTAAGGTGAGGGGTTTTCTTTGTTCTTTGTGATAAATGTATTAGTTAGGTTTTGTGAGAAGAAGCTGCTTGGCCTCACGTGACTATGCTAGATTTTTGAGGAAGATTTATAAATGGCCAATTCTTTTTGAATTTATGAAAAAAAGAGGTTTGTCTGGGGTTATTACTACTCTTATAATTATCCTCCTTGTTATTGCAGCAATAGGAATTATTTGGGCTGTTGTCAACCCTTTTATTAAAGAAGGAG
>JAFCDW010000001.1 GCA_017609475.1 Candidatus Pacearchaeota archaeon | reverse complement strand
AAGTTAGTTAGAATCTTGTCTATTTGCTCTTGCATTCTGTTGACTTGCCTCCAAAGATCATCTTGCCATCCCATTTTATTTTCGCCACCTCCTTTCAGGGGTTAGCGAACTTTTAATTGCTGGGTTTGTTGCTTTTTAGTTTCGTTTTCATCCAGCATCATTTATAAATATAAAGAGTATTTAAATCTTTCGTTCCAGTATAAATGATTTATACCGAATCAACTCCATTTGTATTAAGTACGAAAAATTTATATACTTTTTTTCTTTCGTAAACTCGATGAGAAGAAAGATTACAATAAAAGAAGTTAATCGGCCTAAGAGCAGGAAAATTAAAGATGAAATAAGATGGGTTTGCGATAGCTTGGATTTGATGAAAGGGCGAGACATAGATGACACTTCCTTTAAAATAATATGTGGGCTCTTTAGGTTGTTTTCCGAGAACAAGTTGGTTTCTACTGAAGAGGTTTCCAACCTTCTTCATTTAGAGCCTTATAAGGTAAATCACCATATTAGGAGATTCATGGAGTCTGGACTCGTTTTTAGAGAGAAGAGAAAAATTGCTTTAAGAGGAGGCTCGCTCTCTGCAGCTTTGGAAGAGCTCAAGAGAGATTCTGAAGCTATGTTCGATAGGTTGCTCGAAGTTTCGAAGAAAATAGATAAAGCTTTCAGGTTATAATTGTAGCGATTTGATTTTCTTCTTTTCCTTCTAGCTCTCCTTTATTTTTTGTGTTAATCCCTCAGTACCTGCTCTTAGCAAGGTAATTTTGGCAATCTTATTTTTGTTTGCTTTTTTCGAGTATTTTTTCTATCTCTATTAATCTTCTGATTTTAGTTTCTCTCTCTTTTCCGTCGATGCCGCACTTCAAAAAATCCGCTTCAAAGCCAAAGGCGAGGTCGGCAAGTATGTTCTCTTCGGTTTCTCCGCTTCTGTGCGAGAAGACTATTCTTATTTTGTTTGCTTTGGCAATTTCGCATACCCTTTTCACTTCGATCAGAGAGCCGCACTGGTTTGGTTTTACTATAACTGCATTAATGCTTTTCATTTCAATTGCTTTTTTTAATCTCTTATGATTCGTTGCAATAAGGTCATCACCAACTATTAGAGTTGAGGGGTGTTTTTTTAGGAGTTTCGAGAACGATTCAAAATCCTCTTCATTAAACGGATCTTCAACATAAAATATTCCGAAATTTGAAATTAAGCTTGAGATATACTCAAATTGCTCTTCAGTGCTTCGCACTATTTTTGGATTTTCATATAAATACCTTTTTCTTTTAAAAAAGCTTGAGGCTGCGACATCAACTCCAATTGGTATTTCGGTATTTTGTAAGATTTTTAAAATTTCATATTCGCTTAGCCCGGTTTGCCAAGCATTCTCGTCGTTTTTTTTGCTCTTGAATGAAGAATCTTTTATTTGCAATTCGAGTTCCACTTCTTTTTTAATTTTTTTCATAATCTCGAAATTTTTTTTGGCGGATTTTTTGCTTGGGAGAAGAAGGAACTCTTGAAATGTTGGTTTTTTGTCTTGGTTGGAGTGTTTGCCCCCTCCGATACAGTTCCCAACGAAGCGTGGAAATTTTTTTGCTTTATGGTTTATGATCTCCCATATCTCTTTTTTGTTTTGGGTAGCGATCGCTTTGAGAGTTGCAGCTTCTAATGCGAACATTGTATTGGCTCCAACATGGCCTTCCAGAATATCTTCTATTTCTTTCAAGTCTTCGAATTTTTCAAATACTTCGTCAGCAAAATATTCTTCGAGCTGCTTTAGAACTTTGATATCTCCCTTTAAATCTTTTTTATAGGGGCTTTTTTCAAATTTGCTTTTTGATTTTCCATTTGGTGCGCTCGCAGAGAATTCTCCTATATCCGTCTTTATTCTTACTAAGATGGTTTCTTCTCCTCGCGAATCTAGAATTGGCTTTGCAGATACTTCTTTAATTTTAACCATAATGTAAAAAAGAAATTACTCTTTAAATTCTTTGGGTTGTGTTTGTTTTATGAGAACTCTCGCCATATGCTTTTTGTTTTTTATTAGTTACTCTTCTTCCTCGCTTTCTTCCTCTTCTTCTCTCTCTTCTTCTGGATTTGCTAGAGCCATGATTTCTCCTTCTTCTGCAATTTCTTTTTCTTCTTCTATCTTCTTCTCTTCTATCTCTTTCTCGTCGATTTCTTTTTCTTTAACCCTCTTTAAAGGTTCCTCTTTTTTCTGCGGAATTGGCCTTTTGACTGTGATCGGAAGCACTCCCGAATTGAGTTCGATCTCTGCGATTTTTAGGGGATCATATCTTATTTTTTCCAGTTCCTCCTCGCTCAACTTAACGAGCAGCGGAGCATTCATTGCTATTTGCAGGGCTCTTGCTCCTAAGATTCTCGCCCTTTCATATCTGGTTAGCTTGTTTGGATCCATTTTGGTTTATTTTAGAAATTTTTCTATCTTTTTAAATAGCCTTTCCCAGATTTCTTTGTACGAATCCAGCAGAGCATAAAATTCATTTACACTTAAGCTTTTTTCTCCTCCTTTTTGAATAGAGGAAATGCTTCCTTTATAGCTTCCGAGGGTAATTCTGAGGTCTGCGGAGTCCTCTTCCTCTTTTGTAGGGTCAACTACAAATTTTTCTCCTATCTTGTAAAAAGTTATTGATAAGGGAATCTCTTTTTTTACAGGAAGCTTTTTCTTCGTAAGCTCCCCATAGCTTACTTTTTCTTCTTTTTCATCCCACTTTGGAATTCTTGCATTTTTTAATGCAATTACTGCTCCGAGTGCCGCTGCGTCTAGAAGGTTCCCATCATCATTTATGGAGTAAATATCTACAAATACGCTCCAGACTTTTTCTCCTTCTTTGATGCACAATTTTTCAAGCTCAATAAATTTGCTTTCTCTTATCACCCTATCTATTACCCTTCCTAGTTCAATTGCCGGAAATTTTGGTGGACCAGTTTCAAATCTTGGCGAACTTAACGGAAGGAGTTCTGCATTGACTATTAAATTCCCTTTATTTGGAGAATCCGGATAGGGTGTTGCAACATCCATCTTTACTCCTACGATAACCTCTGTCTTTCCAAATTTGACTCTGCAAGATCCCTCTGCATTTTTTGAAATTCCTGTTTCTATGGAGATTTCTCTAAATTCGTCGAGAGCTCGCTCATCGAACCTTTTTCCTTCTCGTAGGTATTCCCTGATTCTTTGACTAGTTAGTCTGCTCGTTTCCATTTTCGCAATTTATTACCTCCTTTAGTGCTTTTTTTTGGACCTCATATATTTTCTTAACAGCTTTTCTTCCAAGTTCGATTGCTTCTTTGAGCTCTTCTATGGAGATTTTTCCATCGAGTTGGATGTGGGTTATTTCCCCACTCCCAGTAAAGCTCATTGGGATATCCGTTGCCCCTTCTCCGTCTTCCCAATCTTCTTCATATTTATTTATATCTACGACTAGTTGTTTATCTAACTTCCCTATCGATACGCTTGAGACTATATCTTTCATTGGAATGCCCGCGTGCGCGAGTGCCATTGCAGCAGCATTAATTGCAGCGCATCGAGTCGAAGCATTTGCTTGGAGAATATTTATATGTACATCAATAACAGTATTGGAGTATTTTTCGATTAGGAGAACTGGCTCTAGAGCCCACTGGATAATTTTGCTTATTTCAGTGCTTCTTCTTGTCGGGCCGGGCCTTATTCTTTCTGCCACTGAAAAACTCATCATGCTGTAGTTGCATCGCAAGGTTCCTTTTTCAGGATTTTGTAAGTGTTGGGGGTGCATTTTTTTTGGCCCGTATACTGCTGCAATTGCGACTGTTTCTCCAAATTGGAAGAGAGCGCTTCCATCAGCATTTGGAACCACCCCTACTTTTGCTTTCATGGGACGAATTTCGTCGAACTTTCTTTTATCGATTCTTTCAAAAGATTTACTTTTCATTTTCTTCCTTTTCGAACCATTTAATTATCTCTTCAGTTAAACCAGTAATATGAGATTTCTCTGCTACAAACATTATTGCTTTTTTTGCTAAAAGCTCCTTTTCAATTGAGTCTCCCTTTACCCATATGAATCCATTCTGTCCAACAATAATATCGCACTCTGTATTCTTTTTTATTAGATTAATCATACTTCCCTCTTTCCCTATTACCCTTGGAACTTTGTTCGAATTTATTTTAAAGATTATTCCTTCTTCGACTCTTCCTAACCCTCTAGATTTTAGGCTGAGCTCTACTCCTCTCTTTCCAACATTTCTAACTTTTGCTATGACTGTGTCTCCTATATCTAAAATGTCTTCCATGCTCTCTTTATTTATATACCTCGGAATCTCGCTTAACGGCAAGAAGGCGTTTTCGAAAGTTCTTATGTCTATTATCCAGCCATTGAAAGTTATAAGTTCGACTTGCCCGATAACTATGTTTCCTTTTCTTGGCTGGTAGGGCCCAGATAAAGGGATAACTTTTATGAGCCTACCAACTTCTTCAGCTAAGCCGTACCGAAGTGCAATTATTTTATTGCCTTTCTTTTCTGTCCATTCTCCCGGCAAAGAATTCTCATCTTCTTTGATGACCTCTCCCGGGATTACTGCTTTTCTTTTATTCATTCTTAGAGTTAGATAATTTTAATCTTCTCTATTCTGTTACCTATTTCAATATTTTAATCCTTTTATAAATGTTTGCGTTTAGTTTTTTTGCTCTTTTTTTACTCTTCTTTTAACTCTTCTGCGATCGCTGAGCCTTTGGTCATTGAGTTAAGTTTCTCGTAGAAGTCCATGAGGTGTCCTTGCGGAATGTTTAACACAACTTCCAGGCTTCCATCGTCCTTCCACTCTTCTTGCTCTTTGTATTGGGAAACTAGACCATAAGCTCTTCCGACATGGATTGGAGGAATAATTACTTTCACCTTTTTTGTTTTTATTTTAATCGGAAGAATCTTGCTAACGGCTTCAATGATTTCTTTTATCTGTGATTCTATTGGAGCATTTTTGAGGTTGATACCAGATTGTTCAAGCGCGTTTTTGATTCTTTCAGCGGTATGGGGATTTCCTGTTTGGGGGTCTACCGCATTCCTCACCAAAAAGTCAACTGCCTGCTTGAATTTTTTCTCCCTTTCTTCGGATCTATATTCTTGCGTAAGGAGGACTTCCCCTTCTTTTACGATTCTTTTTGCAATTTCTCCTACATCCGTGGTTCCAAATGCGTTTTTTAAATCCTCTTGTGAGGGAACTAACCCTTTTTTGTGATCTGTGAAGATTCTATCCCCTTCTATTTCAAAGGAATCGCTTTCGCCTCTTTTGAACTTTAAGGCTTCTTCTAAATCGACGATAACTTCGAAGTGTTTGCCGGCTTTTTTAATTCTAGCGATAGTGGTAGGCATAAGGAGTTTGATTTATTTTTATTTGATTAACTAAGAGAGATTTATTTAGATACAAAACTTTCTATTTTTTTACCTTCGAGCCTTGTTATTTTTTTGTTTTTTAGGTCAATATAGCATAATTCGAATTTGTCTATGTCAAATTTTGATCCTTGGATCTCTTTGTATATTTTGAGTGCAAGTTGGACGCCTTTTTTTAGGGTTATGTTTTTTTTGTACTCTTTTCTTAGAAGTTCCTTTATTTTTTCATCATTCTCCCCGATTGCATTTGCATTGTAGCGGAGATAGTTTCCGGTTACGTCGCTTGTGTAAATTTCTGGCGTTTGATTTTGTATTCCTGCAATCATAATAGATACTCCAAATGGCCTTGCTCCTCCATATTGGCTAAATTGTTGTTTAATATTGGCTATTTCTTTCATAACCAATTCCACTTCGATAGGAGTATCATAAGTAACTTTGTGCTGTTGGGCTACTAGTTGGCCTCTTTCTACTAGAACTCGTGCATCTGAGACAATTCCTGCCGTGCTTGCAATTATGTGATCATCAATTTCAAAAATCCTATTTAGAGACTTGGAATTTATGAGAACATCCCTTATTCTTTTGTCGGCAATTATAAATACTCCGTCGCTGCATACCATTCCCAAGCTCGACGGGCCGAGTCGGACGGTTTTTTCAGCATATTCCACTTGAAGCAGATGGCCCTCTGGAGAAAACATTGTGGCAGTTCTATCATAGCCCATTACCTGATGTTGCATATCTATTGGAATCTCCATTTTGTTTGAGAAAATATCCTATTACAATCTCCCTACTAAAAAACTTGCCAGATTTAAAAGCCTTTTGCTTGGCTTTTTAGAATTCTTTTTTTAATTTTTTGAGGGTTCCACTTACTTTTTTTACCTCTATTTTTTTTGGGAATAATACGAAAGCTCCTTTAACAAAGTGCAGGCTTTCCCGATTTACAGAAAGAATGCCACGATTTTCATTTAATTTAATCCACTTGGGGCACACCTTTGCCATTCCAAGAACCCCTATAAATTCGAGGATGGCTTTATCAACGTTTTCTTTTAGGTTTTTACCTTCGATTAAGAGATATCTCTTTTTTTCACGTAGTGAGGGGGGAAGAGGTTTCATGCTTATTTAAGGAAAGAGATGTTTTTATTTTTATTGCTTGCAGATTTTTTATTGTATGCACTCCCTTTACTTTTCTTCCTCGAAGGAGGTTGTTGTATATGTGTAGATTTTAGTAGAAGGATCTTTCCAACAATTTTCTGGCATCCCTCCCTTAACGCATAAGTTGGATAGGAATTCTTTTTTGTTTGGAATCTGTTCCCAAACGCTTGGAAGGTATGTGCTTTGTTTTTGCCCGAGCTTTAGAATTACACCGTGCTCCCCCGGCTTTAACTTTTCCAAAATTTCATCGGCACTTTTGTGTTCGAGGAGGGAGGGATAGTCAAGGACGCTAATCTCTATTTTTATTTCTTTTAGTTCGCTCGGTTCGACTCTCTCAAATCTTGGGTCGTTCGTCGCAGCATTAATCGCATTTCTTATTACGCATTTATAGAGGGGTTCTTGTGGAAGGATATTTCCTATGCATCCTCTTAACTTTTGATTTTTGGTGAGCGTGACAAAGCACCCCTTTCCTACTTTTAGATTTTCGGGAATTTTACTTTCATCGAATGTGATAATTTCTCCTTTTTTCAGATATTTTTCAATGCTTTTGCGGGCAAGCTCGAGCAGGAATTTTTTGTCTTTTGGGCTTAATTCCTCGACGAACGCAATTGCAGAATAGCCAACTACTCTTGAGAGATTTCCAGTGATATCTCCAGAATTTGCATATGCTAGGAAGCGTGGTTTCCACGATTTCTCTTTTGCGAGTTTTAGCACTCCTGAAACTGCCCACGGAGCATCGATTTCCGCATTTAGAATTTCCTCCTCGTTCAGTTCGAGAATCTGCTCTATGGTATACGAATCGAGTGCCAGAGCATCCTCATAGGAGTGATAGTGTGAGAGATCAACACTAACAACGATTAAATCTTTTTCTCCAAGATATTTAGAAAGCATCTCTTTCAACTCAGAAGGGTTTGTTTTCCCTACTAGGATTGGAACTATCTCAAATTTTTTTAATTTTCTTTGTAAGAACGGAAGTTCGACTTCAAGTGAATGCTCTTGAAGGTGTGCTTCAGGAATCGTTTTTGCATCTCCTTCCTTTAAGATTTCTTTAGCTTTTTTACTTAGCTTAGACGAGCCAAGAGGGGTGTAGTACTCATCAACATTTAAGATTGAGATTCCTGTAAGGGGATAGCGGTGACTTGGGCCCAATAAGAAAACTGTTTCGTATTCGCTTTCTATTTGCTTGAATCCGGTCGCGGCTATTTGCCCTGAATAAAAATATCCTGCATGTGGAACTATTAGTGCCTTGACTTTTCCTCCAAGCTCTTTTTTCTCGGCGTTTTCGAGCAAGTTGTCAATCGTTCTCGCGAGCTCGTCCTTTTCAGAAGGATAAAAGGCTCCTGCAAAAACAGGTGCTCTTGCTTTAAGGCTTTTTTCCGAGGATTGTACCCATCCTTTTCCGATGAAAATTGCAGAAGTAAGTACTATTAGCAAGAGCACAACCGAGGATAAAACCAAAATTATTTTTTCTTTTTTTGATTGTTTCTTTTTAGTCTTCATAAACTTTCGAATTTTTTCTAAACTAAAAATCTTTCTGAGCTTTTGCTAATTTAGGAATTTTAAGTGGGAGAAAGATTATTAAAACATCCTTCATTCTATGGAAAATTATTGTTTATCGAAATTTTTGTGGTGAGAATGGAAATTTGCACTGTTGATGGATTCGAACAAGTTGGTAAAAATATGACTGCAGTTAAGATTGGAGAGGATGTTTTTTTATTTGACGCAGGATTTGATATTCCCTCTTTGATAAGGATGCAAGAGGCCGAGAGGGTTCCGGTGTATTCTGAAAGGAATTTAAGGAGATTTAAGGCTATCCCAAATGATTTGGTTTTGGATAAATTGGGTTGGCGAGAAAAGGTGAGAGCGATTATTATTAGTCATGCCCATCTTGACCATGTTGGAGCTCTTCCATTTATTTTTAGTAGATATAAGAAGGCTGTCATTCTTGCAACTCCTTTCACAATGGCTGTGGCAGAATCAATCGCACGAGATGAGAGGAGAAAAGCTTTTTTTCAGAGCAAGAGAGTAGTTATTCGTGGAAAGCCTATTTATGAGCTAAAAGGCAAAAGTGGAAGATATAAAATCCAATTTATTCATACGACTCACTCTACCCTCCAATGCTCTTTTATCGCTTTGCACTCGAGAGAAGGAATTTTTTTCTATGCTCTTGATTTTAAGATGGATAGGACTCCTATACTTGAAGACCCTCCTGATTATGAGGCGCTGAAGTTGGTTGGAAGAAAGGGTGTTAAGGTTTTGGTGGTTGATGCATTATATTCTGGAAATAATGAGCACACTCCAAGCGAGTCTGTTGCAAGGAGCTTGTTGCAGAGTGCAATGGCTTCTGTAAAGGACCATGATTCTGCCTTTTTTATTGCAACTTTTTCTTCTCACATTGCCCGACTAAAAAGCATAATCGATTTTAGTAAGCAGACCGGAAGAAAGGTGGTTTTTTTGGGAAGGAGTTTGCACAAATATGCGAGTTGCGCAGAGCGTATAGGAGTTTATCCTTTTAACTCGAGAGTCGCAATGCCCAAATACGGAAGCCAAGTCAATTCTATGCTCAAAAAAATCGAGAGAGACCGAGGAAAGTATTTGGTCGTTTGCACAGGCCATCAGGCAGAAGAGGGTTCGATTCTCGATAGGATTGTTCGTGGAATGACGCCTTTTAAGTTCAGAAAAGGCGATCATCTAATTTTTTCTTCTAAGGTAATTCCTGTTAAAGAAAATATTGAGGCAAGAAAGAAGATGGACACCGCACTGAGAAGAATGGGCGTTGTAATACAGGACAATGTGCATGTTTCAGGTCATGCGAGTGCAAAAGATATTTTAGAACTTTTCCAGTTGGTTAAGCCAGAGAACGTTATTCCAAGTCATGGAACGATTAGGCAGCTTAGGCCACTTCTTTCGCTTGCAAGGCGTTTCGGAATAAAGAGAGTCTCTCTTTCAAGAAATGGTAAGTTATTAAAATTCTGATTTTTTTATATTCTATGGTGCGAGAGGATATTCTTGGAGGATTAAAGGCTGCCTTGGAAAGAGGGCATTCTTTACAGTCTGCAGTTGAAACTTTTTTGAATGCAGGATATGACCCCCGAGAAATCAATGAGGCTCTTGCAGTGCTTCACTCTTCTGGGATGGTTAGTTCTTCTAACGTGCCACAAAAAATAAAGAAAGTGGATGATTCTAGAAAAAATTCTGGAGTTTCTGCAGGGCAGGTTTCTCGCACCCCTTCTCGTGCTCAAGTTGCCCAGTCAACCGCTTCCCAGCCCGTTCAACAAGCTTCTATTCAAAGAGTTTCTTCCTATCTTCCTGAACAAGAGCAAGCGAAACCAAGCGAAAGTTCCCCTCAGAGTTCTTTTTCAAATGTGAAGGATTCGGAAAAACTTTCCTCGAGTGAAAAGCCAACTTCAAATTCTCCAACAAAACCTGTTCAGAGAGTCTCGAGCTATGGGCACGCAGTATCAGAGAGCTCTTCTAGTATTGCTCCTGTGGAGCAAAGGGTTTCAGCATACCCTTCTAAAAAGGAGGGTAAAGGTTTATTAATAGCCCTTGTGATTGCACTCCTTTTTTTAACTGGTTTGCTTGCTACAGTCTTGATTTTTAAAGACGAGTTAGTAAAGCTTCTAAGCAGGTAAGTTGCGATGAAGGAGAGTATTTATCCTCCTGCTGAAGATTCTTACCTTCTCAATAGAGTTTTGGAGCAAGAGCTTCCGCATCTCTTAAAAGAAAATCCTTGTCTAAAATTTTTGGAAATTGGTTGCGGAAGCGGAATTCAATTGCAGAAAGCTTTTTCTTTGGGAGTGAAAAAAGAGAACATTTTGGCAGCAGACATAAATCCCGAAGCAGTATTGCATTGTAGAACCCTAGGATTTAAATGCGTTCTTTCAGATTTATTTGAGAATGTGGGGGGGAGGTTTGACTTAATTGTATTTAATCCCCCGTATCTACCTGATGATAAAAGGGAGCCCCTATTCTCAAAGCTTGCTACGACAGGAGGTACTCTCGGTGGGGAGGTGATTACAAAGTTTTTGGCCCAAGCAAGGGCACACTTGAATTCTGGTGGAAAAATTTTTTTAATTTCGAGCACCTTAACTCGAGGAATAACTTGGGGGGAGTGGAAAAAAGAGAAACTGCTCGAATTAAATCTATTTTTTGAAAAATTGATAGCATGGAAATTGGAGCTTTGAAATTGAAAAGCAGGGTCTTTTTAGCCCCAATGCTCGAGGTGAATGATTTGCCATTCAGAATCCTTTGCAAAAAAGCAGGGGCAGGGTTAGTATATACTGGCATGGTTAATCCCCTCTCTAAAAAGCGTTTGCAGCTAGACGATTGCCCCGCTCTTCAGATTTTCACAAATGACTCAAAAGGGGTTCGGGAGTTCATCAAGAAACACGAGGCTAAGGTTTGCTTATTTGATTTTAATCTCGGCTGCCCATCTAAGGTTGCGAGAAAGCTTGGATTCGGAGCATTTCTTCATGAAAAGCTCGAGCTTATTGAGGAGATTCTAAAAATTATGAGAAGTACAACAAAAAAACCAATTACCCTTAAACTCAGGAAATCTCCAAATGCTTTTAAAATTTTGAAAATTGCCGAAAAGTATGTTGATGCTGTGGCGATTCATCCAAGAACAGATGAACAAGGTTATTCTGGAGATCCGGACTTGAATTTCGCGCGGCTTTTCAAAAGTAAGACAAAACTTCCAGTGATTTATTCTGGAGATGTTGATGAAAGAAATTACAAGAGCCTTTTAGAAGAGTTTGATTTTGTAATGGTTGGTCGAAGGGCTATCGGAGATCCAAATATTTTTTCGAGAATTTCAGGAGCTGGCAAGACGAATTTCGATTAT
The DNA here is from genome assembly GCA_017609475.1 of Candidatus Pacearchaeota archaeon. Lineage (GTDB taxonomy): Archaea > Nanobdellota > Nanobdellia > Pacearchaeales > GW2011-AR1 > JAFCDW01. The sequence continues at coordinate 19,527 of JAFCDW010000001.1, read as the reverse complement.
CTTGATTGGCTTGCTTTAGAAGAAAGATACCCTCAACCTTTTAGGCAGATAAAATTTCAGGCAATGTTTTTTACCAAGAGAAAGAAAAATGCTAAAGAGTTAAGGAGAAAACTGGCTCTTGCTAAAACAAAGGAAGAGATTAGAAGAGTATGGGAAAGCTCATTTTAATATCATTATTCTGTCTCCTATCATTCAGCACAATTATTCTTAAAAAGTCTGGAGGTCTAACATTTTTATGGCTAAGTTTGCCCATATGGCGGATGTTCATCTTGGAGGATGGAAGCAGGGCCCTTTGCAAGAGCTTAATTTTCAGGCTTTTAAAAAAGCTATCGACATTTGCATAGAGTCTAAAGTGGATTTTGTTTTAATTGCAGGGGACTTATTTGATTCTGCTTACCCTGGGATAGAAATTCTAAAGCAGACCTTTGCACAATTCAAAAGATTAAAAGATGCGAGAATTCCTTGCTTCTTAATTGCGGGTTCGCATGACTATTCTGTTTCAGGAAAGACTTTTCTTGACGTGTTGGAGAAAGCAGGATTTTGTAAAAATGTTGCGAATTTCGAAGAAAGGGGCGAGAGCATTTATTTGAACCCGACGATTTACGAGGGTGTTGCTATCTATGGTTATCCTGGAAGAATGGCGGGTTTGGAAATTCCTATGCTGAGAAAAATTAAACTAAATGACTCCCCTGGCATGTTTAAGGTTCTTATGTTACATACTGTGATAGATAAGGCAAAAGGAACCCTTCCGACTGATGCTGTTGAGACCAGTGTGCTCCCTTCAGCAGATTATTATGCTTTGGGGCATTTACATATTGATTTTCAATATGAAAAATTTGTTTATCCTGGCCCTATTTTTCCAAACAATTTTCAAGAGCTCGAGGATTTGCAAGGGGGAGGATTTTATATTGTTGATACTTCTGTTCGAGATTCTTTGAAAAGAGTTGATTTGAAATTAAAACAAGTTGTGAGGTTGGAATTTGATATAAAGAATGCTCTTGATGCTACTGAAAGCATTATTTTGCAGTTAAGCAAGAGGGAATTAGAGGATAAGATTGTTTTACTAAGGTTAAAAGGAGAATTCGAGCAGGGAAGAATTTCTGATATTAAATTTTCTCAGATTCAGGATTTTGCAAGGCAGAAGGGAGCCTATTTTCTTCTTAAGAATACCCGAGAGCTTAAGCCCAAGAGACCTGATTTTGAAGTTAGAGTTGAAGAAAGTGAGAATGTAGAGGAAGAAGTTATTCGAGCATATTCTGAGAAGAATCCTTCCAAGTTTAATTCGAAAATTATCGAGCTAATGGAGGCCCTCTCTGTTGAAAAGCAAGAAGGAGAAACTAAGGACTCTTTTGCTAATAAGATTCTAGAATCTTCGAGGAAAGTGTTGGGTTTTTAGACTTGGATATGGTTTAACACAACTAATTTTATATATCTGAAGGAGATGGTATTTTCATATGAGGCTGAAAAAATTGTACTTAGAAAACATTAGGAGTTATGTAAGGGAAGAAATCGAGTTTCCAGAGGGTTCCACTCTTTTATCTGGAGATATTGGTTCTGGAAAGACCTCAATTTTGCTTGCAATAGAATTCGCTTTGTTCGGGCTACAGCCGGGGCAGAGAGGTTCTTCTTTACTGAGAAACGGAGCCAATAGCGGAAAGGTGAGGCTAGAGTTTGAAATTGAAGGGGATGAAATCATTATTGAGAGAAGTCTAAGAAGGGGAAAGTCAGTATCTCAAGATCGCTCTCTAATTACCATCAACGGAAAGTCAGAAGAACTTGCTGTAACAGAATTAAAGAATAAGGTTTTGAAACTTCTAAACTATCCTTCAGAATTTGCTAAGAAACAGAATCTTCTTTATAAGTTTACAGTTTACACTCCCCAAGAAGAAATGAAACAGATAATTATCCAAGACCCTGAGTCGCGGATGAATACATTAAGGCACGTTTTTGGGATTGACAAATACAAAGTTATTCTAGAAAACTCTCTAATTTTGCTTTCGAAAATTCGCGAAGAAAAGCGTTTGAAGGAGGCACTTATAGCTGATTTGGAGCAGCATAAATTAAAATTCGTTGAGCAGGAAAGGGAACTTGAAACTAGTTACGGCAATCTTGACTCCTTGGAGAAAGAGCTTTTTTCAAAAGAGGAAAAAAGGAAGAGAATACAAGAACAAAAACAGGAAATTGCTGAGAAAGTTGAGGAGAAAAAAAGGTTTATTCAGGAGATAGACAAAACTAAGTTAATGATCTCGAGCAAAAGAGAAGCCTTTTCTTCGAATCTTAAATTACTTGAGCAGCTTAAAGGTCAAATTGATGAACTGGAAAGAATGAGGATAGATGAGTCAAGAATAATCCAAATTGAAAAAGAAATCTTATGGATAGAGGAAGAGAAAGAAAAATTAGATCAAAAGAACTTGGAGATTAATTCAGAGATGAATTCTCTAAAAGCGAAAAATGAAGAGAATCTGAAGTTGGAGCAAAGAATTTCTAATCTTGAGATCTGCCCAACGTGCCTGCAAGACGTTGATGCAATTTATAGGGCGAATGTTTTGAATAAAATAAGATCAGAAGTAATTGAGAATAATAAAAAACTCGAACTTTTGGAAACAGAGAAGGCCGAGCTTCTGTCGAAGATGAAAGAGTTATCTGAAAAGCTTTCTTTAAAGCGCAAAGAGTTGACAGATATGAAAATCCTAAAGGCAAAATACCAGAGTATTGAGGAAAAGAGGGAAAGGATGCGTGAAATCGAGAGGTCGAATGAACTTTTGAAGAGAGATATAGACCTTTTGGAAAAGCATATGAAGATTTTGCAGGATTCTGTTTTTAAACTCGGCAAGTTCGACAAGCTCTTCGAAGAAATAGAGTCTAAGCTCGAAGAGGCTTTGCATGAAGAAAAGCTTATAGAAATTAAAATTGCAGAGTTGAAGAAAGAGATATCTTTGAAAAAGAGACAACTTGAAGAGCTTAAAAAAAGGATAGAGGAGGGAGAAAAAACGAAGAAAGAGTTTGAGAGGCTTTCAGCTTTAGAGGAATGGATTTCCAACATTTTTATGCCTTTGATTTCCCTTGTAGAGAGGAATGTTATGATTAGATTGAAGGAGGAATTTTCTCAGCTTTTTTCAAAATGGTTTTCGATGCTTGTTTCGGATTCTTTGAATGTACGGCTTGGCGAGGATTTTACTCCAATTGTAGAGCAGCAGGATTATGAGATAGATTATGCCTATCTCTCTGGAGGAGAGAGGACGGCAATTGCCTTAGCTTATAGATTGGCTTTAAATCAAGTTATTAATTCGATTCTCAGTAAAATAAAAACAAAGGATCTTGTTATTCTTGACGAACCTACCGACGGGTTTTCGGACCAGCAGCTTGATAGGATGAGGGATGTGCTGCAAGAGTTGAATGTTTCCCAATTGATTCTTGTTAGCCATGAGCAAAAAATTGAGAGTTTTGTAGATCATGTTTTGAGGTTTAGAAAAGAGGATGGTATTAGTAAGCTTGTGAGAGGTGGTGGGGAAGTTAGCAAAGAGCAAATTAATGAAAATTAATGGAGAAAATTAGAATTTTCAGTATTAATCACTATGTTTAAATTCTTATGGATGGCTTCGATTGAGCATACTTATGGACATTCATGCTCTTTGTAAATCGATTCAATTGTCTTCGCTTAACTTGAGATTTGAAAATCCTATCTCACTTTGACTTCCATTCTCCACGAATGGTCTTTCCCAAAGATTTTTTTATTCCTTATTTCGAGAGGCCTTTTGAAAAGAGGACAATCTAAAACGAATGTTTCGAACTCTCCTCCTTCGCCGGCAGGGCTTATTCCATATTTCTCATTTAATTCTTTTACCTCTCTTATGAATTTTTTATCTATTCTTTTTCCTAGCCAATTCTCATCGAGCGGATAAGCAAAAACTCCTGTAACGATAACTAGAAAGTTGTTATTAATTAATTCTTGGAGTAGTTCGAATTGGTCCTTTTGCCAGAGAGGATTAAAGCATTTTAGTTTCAGTTCATTGCATATTTTTTGAATCCTCGATAACTGATATACCGACTTGACCGCTCCTGTAACCACTCCTTCAATTCCATACTTTTTCTTTGCTTTTAAGATTGCTTTTTTTAAGTCTTTGAGTTCTTTTTCTTTCACCCCTTTCGTTGTTCGACTAATTAGCGGGACCTCCATGACTTTTGCTTGTAGCTTGGTTTTTTTGATTGATGGGGTGTGAAACATGTAACTGTTTTTGTTTTTGGAAAAAATTGAAATGAGGCAGGAAATTTCATAGCCCTTTCTTTTTGCAAGGTATGCAGAGTAGCAAGAATCTTTTCCTCCAGAGAAAAGCACTCCAACTTTCATGAGGCAATGAAGGGATGGCACTTTAAATTTTTTTGGCTGCTTGGTAGTAATAGTCTCAAGAGGCTTCGAATTTTCAAGGAGCAATTCAGAGAATTGTTAAGACTTTAAATTTTCAGTCTAGCAAAAAATTTATATCAAGCGGATTTTAAAGATATTCGTGTGAGGGTTTCGATCAGATGGAAGTAGTGGTTCATTACAGCGAGATAGGAACGAAAGGAAAAAATCGGGCTTTTTTTGAGAAGAAGTTGATAGAGAATCTTAAGAGATTGAAAAGAAACTTTAGGAGAGTGTACAAAAGGTATGGGAGGATCATTTGCGAGTTGAGAGAGGATTCTAATTTTTTCGAGGCAAAGGAAAGACTGGAACTTTTTCCAGGAATTTCGAACTTCATGCTTGCCGAGAAAACCGCTCTTAAAATAGAAGAAATAAAACGCGTGTGTCTTAATTTGTTGAAACAACGAGAGTTTGAAACTTTTAAGATTGAGAGTTCGAGGTCGAATAAGAAGTTCGAAAAAACCTCTCAGGAAGTTAATGAGATTATTGGAAGCTTTGTAGCAGCTAAGCTGAATAAAAAAGTAGAATTAAAAGAACCGGATGTTATGGTGCATATTGAGATAGGAGAAAAAGAGGTTTTCATTGGATTGGATAAGTATAAAGGGATAGGAGGATTGCCAGTTGGAAGTTCTGGAAAAGTTGTGGCTTCATTGTCTGGAGGAATAGATAGCCCTGTAGCAAGCTACCTTATGATGAAAAGAGGGTGTGAAGTTGTTTTTTGCCATATTTACAATTCGACGCAAGTTGGGGAGGCGAGCTTGGAAAAAATAAAAGAGATTGTTGATGAGCTAACTAAAATTCAGTTGAGATCAAAGCTCTATATTCTTCCTTTTGAAAAAATCCAGAAGAAAATAATTATGGATGTGCCTTCGAAGTATAGGATGATAGTTTATCGCAGATTCATGATGAAAATTCTGGATAGAGTTTTGGCAAAAGAACGGGCTAGAGCTATTCTTACCGGTGATAGCGTTGGGCAGGTCGCTTCGCAAACTCTAGAAAACCTTCGATGCATTCGCAAGGCATCTAACGAGCTAATTCTTTCTCCTTTAGTGGGATTAAATAAGCAAGAAATTGTGGAGATTGCTAAGAAAATCAGAACATACGATTATTCAATTCAACCCTATCCTGACTGCTGTTCTTTTATGATATCCAAGCATCCAGAAACAAGAGCCAAAATCGAAGAAATTTTGGAGATAGAGAAGAGAATAAAGAACCAAGAGAAATTAATTGAGGAATGCATTGTCAAAGCTAAATTAGAGAAATTTGAATTTCGCTAAATCATTCAAAAAATCACTCGAAAAGATGTGCTAGAGGGTTCTCGAAATTTTTGGCAGCTTTTTTTGCCCTTTTTCGTTCTTTTTCGTCGAATTCCCTTTTTTCTTCTATTGCCTTTTTAAGGTCTGCGAATGGGTCTGGATTATGCTTCAGGAAGGTCTCTTTTAACCATATGAAAATTTCGTCGAAATGCTTTTCTTGTTCGAGCCAAATTTTTTGCTGGTTTTCCAATTCTAACAAAGGGAAAAAGGATAATGCCCTTTCTTCTTTGCCCGGACCGACGAACTCGGTATAAGAAATCTTTTTAAGGTCTTTATTCTCCTTAAAATGTTTGAATAATCTGGAATAGATCTCTTTAATTTTATTTTTTATACTGAACCTTCTTTTAGGAATCGAAATTCCTGCTTCTCTAAGAGCATTTCTATTTAGGATCTCTCGCTTAATTCTTCTGTTTTCTGTTGCAATTGCTTTGTTTAGTGCTTCCACTAGTTCTTGCAAACTAATTTTCTTGTGTCTTGGTAGAGGGGTTCTTGGGATAAGCGCAGGAATTTCTTCCTCTAGTTCTATTGTTTCTTCCTTTCTTTTTGGTTCCTTTTTTCCAAAGAGAACTTCATCAATACTTTTAATATATTTATTTAGCAAGAATTCGGATTTTAACCGTAGTAGGAGAGATGCTGCAAGGAGCACTTTGCTCGAGATGAAGAAGTCTGCCTCTTCTAATTGACGGACTCTAAGCAGATATTTTTCGGCTAAAAGGGAAATATCAATATCCCACGGGTCCAACTGCTCTGTATTTATTAAGTCGTAGAGGATTTCTTGCCACCCAATTTCCCTGCTGAATATTAGATCGTGTATCTGCTCCTGCTTTGGATTTTCCACCTCTTTTTCCATGAGGTAACTTAGAAGGGGAAGTTTATAAAGATAGCTTCTTTCAACGTATTTTAAGGAAGTTTAGTTTTTTGTGAGAATATTCCGTCAAGAAATGTTTATAAATCTTCGAATTTTAAATTAAGAGTAATTAAAAGAGAGTATAGGCTTGACGAATTTGTTTTATTTGGAAGGAGGGAATATGGAAACAGGTATGGGAAGATTCCTTTTGTTGGTTTTTATTCTTTTATTCGTAACAGGTATTGGCTCTTGCGGAGTGATAGTTTCTGAGAACGGAACTTCTATTAGGGAAGTATATGGTCCTGCTCAAACTATTGAAGGAGTATTAAATATAAGTTTGTCTAATATTCCAACCAACGAACTTTTATCGGATGGTTTCGGACATGCAATTGAGATAAAAAAACTATTGGATTTGAGTGAAGCAGAGTATGAGTGCTCTACCCAAGGATGCTTGCCGGATTATATCCCTTCCAACCCTCAGAATTCAAAAACTTTCCTAGTTGAAAAGGAAGAGGGAGAGCGTATACTAGAGGTTCTTGAAGGAGCTAAGCTGACAGGAAATATTACAGAAATTTCTTCATTTTCATTTAGGATTTCAGGAAGCCTCTCGCCATCTTGTTCTAGTCAGATAAAGGTAGACCTCTTTGCAGATGGTTCAATAGATTTCATAAATCCAGAAGGAACTTCAGATCTTCCTTGTCAGGATAAGAGGAGTTGGGGGTGCTTTCCAACAGGTCTTGCTTCTTATGAAGAGTATGTTTTAGGCCCAACATCTTATTGTCAAAAAGTTGAGCTTATGCCTTCTCCAGCATTTGAAATAGGAGCATGGATTAAAAAGGAGGATGGAGCTTCTGGAGATGTTATTGCAGAGCTTTATGATTCTTCCGGAAACTTCGTCGAAAGCTGCTCTCTTCCGGATACAACAGTTCAAGGAGAAACTGTTTCGTGTAGAGTGAACTATCAAGTGAAAGAACCAACAGATGGTTACGTTTGCGTGTATCTTTTGGGAAGTTCTGGAAGTGAAAATTATAAAATAAGAGGAACTACTCAAGAAAAGTGCGGATCGTGGGGAGGCCTTCCTATTCAAAATCCGCCAACGGCAGCTTACAGCATTTTTGCTCAAGGAGTCGCCTTTGATCCTTTTAAGAATTTGCTAGTGCAAAATAATTATAATGGAGAAAAGAGTCTTGCGGAGCAAGTGAAAGATTATCTTATTTCTAAATATGGGGGTTTAGATTGTGCTTCTGGTTGCATAGTTCCGATAAGGATTATAGCAGAAGATCCTCTGAAGAGCGAATTTAGTTTTTCCCTTGATGATCTCTCTGTAAAATACACTAAGGCAGAAGGAATTTCTGAATCTACGGCTTTTTATGATTTGGAAAAATCCCCTGCAAAAGTAGGTTCTGATTTTGTGCAGCTTGATTTGAGTAAAGCGGGCTTTGTTGCTCCAACAGAGATAGGAAATACTACTTTAGAACTTAAGTTGGGGGAGGCAGTTATCCTGACAGTTCCGATAAGGGTTGTAGATGTCCCTGTACCGAAGTCCCTTACCCCTTTAGCCACCGCATCACACTATCCAACGAATTTCACTGTTGAACTCACGAAATACGAGAATATTACAAAGTATCGTTGGGAATTTGGAGATAATACTAGTGCGGTCGAAACTACTTCGAGTTCCATAGTTCATACCTATGAAAAAACGGGCAAGTATAATCTTACAGTTAGCGCATATAATGATTATGGATTCGAAGTTTCAAAAACATTTGTTATAAATGTTGGGTTGCCTCAGCGAGAAATAGATAACTTGCTAGAATCCCTTAATAAGAGTCTTTATAAGATAAAATCCCGGCTTGATTCTTATGATCTCTTTTTCCAGAGAATGCTAAAAGAAACACTGAATTTAAGTTCTTTAGAGACAGAGTTAGAGCAAGCGCAAATTGGAAATCTTAAGGAAAATAAGACTGAAGAAGAAATGAATTCTCTCCTTGATAGGTTGCTTTCGTTAAGAGTTCCATTATCTGTTGCAAAAACAAAAATGGCGCCGCTCGAGGAGTATTATCCTTCTTTATATGATATTAATTTAGAAATTCTTAAGGGGATTGGAGGCGGAGCGAATAGTTCGATTGGTAATGGTTCAATCAGTGAAGAAGATGTTAGGGAATGGATGGATGAAAATGTGGAGTTGAAAATTAACTTCGTTGAATTTTCTGCCTATTTTGAAGATGAGGGCGAGGTTCCGTTATTTAGAAAATACAACCTTAAACTATTCGAGAAAAAGGATATTCCTTATGATTATTATTTGGTAATTAAGGATGTTGGTGGGCTCAAGTTCGAGAAGAACTACAAGCAAGAAAAAAAAGGAGAATACTTTTACATACCCTCTTCGGAATTGGATAGGGTCTTAGGGTTTTCAATTCCTGGGAGCATGGAGATAGAGGAACTTTCTATATTTGTCTCTCCTTCAGTCGAGGTTTTGCAGTCAAGGATTTCAGAAGGTTCGGATTTGGGGAGGGATGAGGAAAATTCTAGCATGGATTATAGATATGTGGTAATAGTTGCTCTTCTAATTCTCATAGGAGTGGCCATCTATCTCATTTGGGCCCACATAAAAAAGAGACTAGAAGAAAGAAATCTATTTAAGAATCGAAATAATTTGTATAATTTGGTTCATTATATTTATCAATCCAAGAAAAAAGGATATAATGATTCGACTATTAGAAGGAATTTGAGGAGAAGCGGGTGGACTAAGGCTCAAATTGATTATGTGATGAGAGAATACTCAGGAAAGAAGGGCTCGGGAGGGATTCTTTCAAAATTGTTGCAGGGAAAACAAAGGAGGAAATGAAAAGAATTATTGATGTCAGTAAAAAGAAAGGAGCGAGACCCAAACATTTAAGAATCCCTTGTCCGAAGCTAAATTGTAAAATAACTATAATCTCAAAATGGCGATGAAACTCTTTCGAAAATTTTTTGGAAAGGTTTTTTCGAATTTGCTAAAAGGGAGGAGGGATATAAAACTCGGTTTTTATGGGCCACCTAATGCAGGAAAGACGAGTTTGGCTAATAGAATTTGTAAGGATTTTACAGGAGAGGAAATTGGAAGTGTAAGCAAAATTCCTCATGAGACGAGAACCGTTCAATTTAAAGAAAAAGTTGAAATAAATTTCAAAGGAAAAACATTAGTTTTTAAGATAGTTGATACCCCCGGAATTGCCACAAAAATCGATTATGAAAATTTTTTGAAATATAGGATGAAGAAGTCCGAAGCAAAGCAGAGGGCGAAAGAGGCGACACAAGGAGTAATTGAAAGTATTAAGTGGCTAGATGATATGGATATAGTGGTAGTTGTTTTAGACGCTTCACAGAATCCTTACAACCAGGTAAATATCACAATAATAGGAAATCTCGCTGCGAGGAAAATTCCAGTCCTTATTGTTGGAAATAAGATTGATTTGAAAAGGGCAGATGTAAGAAAGATAGAAGCAGCTTTTCCAGATTATGATGTTGTGGGTATAAGCGCAAAAAAAGGGGAGAATATGGACGAATTTTATGAGGCTCTGTTTAAGCTAACTAAGAAGAAGCGAAGGAGGAGAAAGTTAAAATAAAATGGCTCGCAAAAGCAAACTTGCTGATAATAGGAAAAAGAAATTAAAGAAGATAAAAGGATTCACCATCCATTTTTTGCCTTATTCAGAAATTCGTGGATTAAGCAGCGATGAGAGGATAAAGAAAATTTTGGAGATTGTTTTGGGCAATAACATCTTGATTCTTCAAGGAAAACTTCGGCCAGAAGAGGAGTCGAGGTTAATTGGAGACACTATGGCAATGATAAAGCATGTTCCGGATTTTAAAGGGATAGAGCTTGCGGTGGTTTCTGGAAATGGGGATGAAGGATTTTTCGGAAAAGTAAGACACAGCATAGCAAACTTTCTTTCAGGCGGGGAAACAGGAGCAATAACTGTGATAGGTCCTGCGACGATAGTTAAAGAAATAAAGAGGGACCCGCGAAAAATTGAACTCTTTTTGAATAAGTAATTTTTTGATGCAAGCTGTTTAATAGAATCGGGACAAATTTAAGAAGGATAAATTTATTAACTTGTTTGATGTTTCATTCTTGAACTAAAACAGAAAGTCATTGTTGAATCAAATGCCATATCAGTGTGTTAGATGTTCGAGAATTATTCCGGCGACAAGCCAGGAGTTGCTGAAAGGGTGCAACAAGTGCGGGGGAAAGCTCTTTTTTTATATTCGAGAAGAAAAGTTAAAAGAGTTGCAAGAGAAGCCAATTAAGATTCCAAAAAATGAGAGGCCAAAAGTGGAAAGGGATATTCGAGAAATTGCCGGAATTGAAGATCCAGATGCTCCAGTAATTTTAGATATAGAGTCAGTAAGGGTTCTTGGGGCTGGAAAATTCGAGATAGATCTCGTGAGCTTGTTTAAGAAGGATCGCCCCATTATTTATAAGGTTGAAGATGGTAAATACATTATAGATTTCTCTCCTACGTTAAAAAGCGGGGAATAGTGGACAAGGTTCTAAAAATATAAAAACCAAGGGTTCGTTTTGTCAAAATGGAAAAAATGAAAAAGGTATTAAAAGAGGCGTTGTGTGAGATAAGCCCCTCAAGCAAGGAGTTGGCAGAGATAAAAAAAATGCTTCACGAGTTTTTGCCTAATCTTAAGAAGAGGGTAGGGGCAGACGTTTTTGTTGGAGGAAGTTTTGCAAAAGGCACACTCATAAAGAAGGAAAGGTATGATATTGATATATTCGTAAGATTTGAAAGTGGCGAAGAGTTATCTGAGCGCGTTGCGCGGGCTTTGAAAGGATTAGTTGACTACGAGGTTTTAAAAGGGTCAAGAGATTATTTCAGAGTGAGGGCTAGCGAAAAAATTTACTTTGAGATAGTTCCTGTAAAAAAAATTTCCAGGCCCAGCCAAGCAGAAAATGTTACTGACTTATCCTATTTTCATGTGAAGTATCTTAAGAAGAAAATTAAATCAAAAAAAGTTCTCGACCAAATTAAGCTAGCCAAAGCTTTTTGCTATGCAAACGGGTGCTATGGTGCAGAATCTTATATAAAAGGTTTTTCTGGCTATTCCCTTGAATTGTTACTATGCTATTACAAGACCTTTGAGAAATTTTTAAAACAGTTATCAGAGGTTAAAGATAAACTTATAATAGATATAGAAAAACTCTATAAGAACAAATCATTGGTAATGATGGATCTTAATAGTTCAAAGCTTGAATCTCCAATAATATTGATAGATCCAACTTTTAAGCAGAGGAATGCTTTGGCTTGCCTTTCTGAGCAGACCTTCCGCGAGTTTCAAAAAGTTGCGAAGAGATTTTTAAGAAACCCTTCCCTTAGCTACTTTAGGAAGAAAGAGATAAACTATCAAAAGATAAAGAATCAGTTTGTAAAAAGCGGTTGCGATTATGTGCTGTTGAAAATAAGGACGAATAAACCAAAAGGGGATATTGCCGGAACAAAGCTGATGAAGTTTTATCGTCACCTCTTAAAAGAACTTGAGAAGTATTTTGAAATAAAAAAGAGCGGGTTTTCTTATGATGGAGAGAATTCTGCCTTGGCATATCTCGGAGCAAAAAGCAAAAAGGAAATAGTTGTTCAAGGGCCGTTCGTTAGAGACAAGGAAAACCTTTTGAAATTTAGGCAGGCTCATCGGGAAACCTTTGTAAAGGGAGGGAGGATTTTTGCAAAAGAGAAGGTCGGATTCTCGTTGGGAGAGTTTTTAAAAGAGTGGAAAAAGAAGAATGCAAAAAAAATGAGGGATATGTCTATTTCTGGTTTGAAAATTGAAGATGAATCCTATTCCCACTAGAGTTCTTAATTAGGGCTCTTTAGAGTTTTATTTGGCTTTTGTTGTTTGCCGCTTTTTCAAGTAGTTCTAGAAAAGAGTTCGAGAGAAAATCTGAGCTTATTAGGATTGCAGAATCTTTTATTAGGGGTTTTTTGGCAGATTCTTTTGGCATATAGAGGAGCATCTCTTTTTTGTCCGCGATAAATAACTTTGTTTCTATGCTTATATGGCGGGCCCTTATCTTTAGTTTTGCCTCTATCTTTTTTATAATTTGAGGGTCTCCGGAGAGGAAGAGAGAGATTTTCACTCCTTTTTTTCTTAAGTGAGCGAAAGTTTGCTCGAATAATTTGAGCTTGCTTCCCAACTCTTTGGAACTCATGCAAATTAGCACTTCTTTTTTGGCTTTGTAGAGGAGCTTTTTTATTTGGTTGGATATGTTTAATTTTCCTTTGATAATTTCGACGAATTTTTCCTCTTCGCTGCTTTTGCTTAACTCTGTGGAACAAATTTCTTCCAATTGCGCGAATTCCTTTGTTAAGCGAATTCTCGAGAGTTTTTTCAAAGTTTCTTCAAACTCTTTTTTTGTTTTTTCTTTTAGTCTTGCTATAACTGCTTGTGGACTTACTCTCACATATTTGACAGGCTTTCCGAGCCTTATTGAAGCAAATCCTTTTTTCTTCAAGCTTTCGAGAGTATCATATGTCCTACTTCTTGGAACTCCTGATATTGATGCTAGCTCTCCTGCAGACGCTATGCCTTTTTTGAGCAGTGCTAGCCAAATTTTTGCTTCATACGAGTTCAGCCCAAAAAAATCCCTAACCCGTGGAATAAGTTCCTTTGTTTCAACCATTTTGTCGTCTTTTTAGTGCGATTTAATCAATTTATATCACTATCTAGTGAATACATAATTTATAAAGCTTCCGCTTGTAGAACTAGTTGGCAGATTAGCATTAAAATAGATTTAGCAGATTTCCAAATCTCGATAGCAGATTCTCGCGATTCCAATGGGAAAAGTAGAAAGTTTTCAAAGCTAATACGAATTTTCGGCAAGAGTTTTTAAAATTGGTATTTTACGGTTTCAGAAGAATTAGATTAATGAGTAAGGAGACAAATATTCCCGTCGTAATGAATGGCATTGCTGGGTAGAATTTCTTTTTTTTGGAAAAGAGAAGGAGGAAAGCTAGACCGCAGAACGCTCCGAAAATTGTTAGAAGTGCAGGACCAACTCCCCAGAATCTTAGGACAACTCCAGAGCTAATTATTGGAAAGACGACGTCTCCCCCTCCCAAAATTGCTAGATTAACTTTGACTTTTGCATTTTTCAGTTTGGATTTTGGGAGCTTTTTGAGCTTTTTTATTTTTTTTCTTGCTGACTTGGATAAATATGGAACAAAGAATCCAGAGAATATGTTGAGTTTTTTTATTTGGTATTTTGCCATTTTTTGCATGACTCCTGATTTCCAGACCGCCCACATATCATAGGCAGATATCAAGATGAGCAAGAAGATTAAGGTATAGAGATTGAGAATGGGGACAAATACTGTAGCAATTCCGGGATAAATTAACAACTCTGTAAAATTATGCAAAATAAAACTTTTATGATAGACCTTAAAATACGTAAGCAAAAGAGCTATTATCGTGGCTATAATTGGAACTTCTCCGATAAGGATTTTATCAAATTTGTAAGTTAGGCTATAAAGAAAAAGCCCGAGTGCAAGCACCATTACGAAAAAAAACCACACCTTCAAGAGGGCTTCGAGTTTTATTTTGGAAAGTGCTATAAAAAGAAGCACAGCAATTGCAAATCCAAGCACTAACTCAGAAAAATAAAAACTATACTTATCACTTTCTTTCTCGGGAAGAGCAAGTCCGTATGGAAGCTGAATATTTTTGGAGGCATATGTGTGAATTACAAAAAGCCCAATTAATTGACTTGCTAAAAACATCCCCAAAATAAGGAGAGTAATTTGCCACGAATGTTTCATTTTGAGTTTTTAATATTTTAAGGAATGAAGAGTGTTTTTTAAAGTTACCGAGTAGACACATTGTTGTATTAGAGAAGCTAATTATTATTTTTATAATGTTCTTTTTATCGCTTTTATGGAGATCTATCATTTATAGAGGATCTTTTTTAGAAAAGTATTTCTTAACAATCTTCTCATTCATTTTTATAATCCACGCTGTAAATAACGGATTCTGTAAAATTGTTCTTCCAATCTTTTTCGATTCTTTTTTTTATAGACTCTGGCTTTAAATCAATCTTTACTAAATCTTTTATGGGAATCCACTCCATGTTCTTTATTTTTCCTTTATCATTCGTTTTTATCCCTACGAATTTTTTAACTCTCGCAAGGAAGAAAATATTGACTACCCTGTTAGAGCTTTCTTTTAAATCAATATATTCATTTATATATAAGGGCTTAGCAATTTTAACCAAATAACCTGTTTCCTCTAATGTTTCCCTAATTGCAGCTTGAACAATTGTCTCTCCTTTTTCAATGCCTCCTCCAGGAAAAAGATAGAATTCTTCGTTTCCATATTTCGATTTAATCACCAATGCTTTTTCGTTTTTTATTACAATTGTTGCCGGTCTTATTGGAATTCTTTGTGCCATTTTTAATCATTGTAAATTTTATTTATAAACCTATTCAGTTAGTCAAGATCTCTTAAGATCTCCTTGGAAATAATAGCCAGAGTTTTTTTGCAAATTCTTTCATTAATTTTATTCGTTTTTGTGCCAATTCTTCGGTACCAATCGATGGAAGTAAATATTTATAAGAATTTATAAATTTTGTATCCCCTCTTATTTTTCTACAAAATTCTCTACTCTTTAAAACAGAAAAATTATTTCTTATAGATCTTTATTAAAATTTAGGACTCTGGCTCTGCATCCGCCACAAAGGAATTTAATTTTGCATCTACGACATTTTTTTCCAAAGTTTCTAGAGAGTTGCTTGTCTAAAATTCTTTGCGTGATGGCTGTCATTTTTTGCTGAAAGCCCAGGTTTCTGAGAATCACCTTAACCTAATGGTTTCCAAAACTCTCGGAACATTTGTTTCGACCCTGTTGAGTTTATAGAGTGTAGAAGCCAAGTCAAGGCTTTTTGAAACTTCTCCGTGATTTATTATAATTCTTTTTGGTTTTGGACGCATGTTGTTGAAAAAGGAAACTATTTCGTTTCTTCCAGAGTGTGCACTAAAGCCTTCGACTGTGTAGACTTGGAGATTAATTTTTATTTTTTCTTCATGCCCATCGACAATCATGGTTGTTTCCTTTAATCCCTCTTGAACTTTTCTTCCGAGCGAGCCAACTCCCTGATAGCACACGAAAATAATTGCATTTTTTGGATTATCCGCGAACTCCCTAAAGTATTCGACAGAAGCTCCTCCAACAAGCATTCCAGATGTTGCAAGAACAATACATGGTCCCCCTTCAATAACTTTTTTTCTTTCTTGTGGAGATCCTACCCTAAAAAAATGTTCAGAAACAAAAGGATTTTTATCTTGGAAAATTAGTGAGCGAACTCTACTACTCAAAAAATCGGGATATGCTGTATGAATTGCATTAATATCCCAAATCATTCCGTCGATATAGACTGGAACTTTAGGCAGTTTGTTGTTCTTCATCGCGTCTTCGATTACGAGCATAGTCTCTTGTGCTCGGCCCAGTCCTAGCTCTGGAATTAGTACTTTTCCTTTGTTTTCTATTGTTTTGCGGATTATATTGAGAAGTTGCTCTTCTGCTTTTGCTCGTGGAGGAAGGATATCTTTTTTGGACCCATAGGTTGATTCTGTCATCACAGATTCCACTCGCGGAAAGGTTGCAACAGCAGGGTCGAGCAGTCTGGTCCTGGCATATTTATAGTCTCCTGTATAGAGAAAGTTGTGCAGGCCGTTTCCAATGTTAAAATGGATCATTGCACTTCCGAGGGTATGACCAGCGTTGTAAAAAGTTATTCTTACATCTGGAGCAATGTCCGTCACTTCGTTATAGTTCAAGCATATTGTATGCTTTACCATCTCTTTAATGTCTTTTGAGCTAAACAACGGTTGAGTTGCTTGCTTGTAAGAAACTCCTATGAAGTCGAGTGCGAGCAGTGCAGCGACATCCATTGTTGGAGCTGTCATGTATGTCGGCCCTTTATATCCCATTTTGTAAAGATATGGGACTAGTCCGACGTGGTCGAGATGCGCGTGGCTAATTACGATAGCATCAAGTTCAGATATGTTGAATTCTGGAACATTGAAGTAAGGGAACCTGTCCTCTCCTGTCGAAGCAACATCAATTCCGCAATCGATGAGAATTCTCGAGTTAGGGGTCTGGAGTAGAGTGCAGCTTCTTCCTACCTGCCTTGCCCCTCCTAGTGGAGTTATCCTCACCCATTCTTCTACCTTTTCTGGGCTCCACTCTTTGTAAATCTTTTTTCCAATGGAGTTCAAGAATTTTCTTCGGTAGTTGTTGTGCGCGTAAAGGACTTCCCTAATATTCTCAGTGATTTGACTTTTTATAGCAGGAGACCTTTGGACTTGAGGGGTCCATAAAGTTGTTTTTTTTATTTCTTCTAAGATTGACCCTTGTTTTCCGATTACAATTCCAGGACGTTTGGCTTCTATAATAACAATACTTCGATGAAAATCAAAAATTATCTTAGTTATTCCTGCATCTTCAGGAACAATTTCCCTTATTTTTGTTTCAACCTCTTCTTGCGGGGGAAGGATTTTCTGATCTGCTCTGAGCTCTATTCTTTTTTTTATTTCGTCGACTATTTGTTTTATTTTTGCTTCTCCTTCTCTGAAGAATCTAATATTGTCCGTATAGAGGACTATATTTGCTCCTTCGAAATTCGCATCTACGATATAGTTTCCAATTTTCTCTGTTATGTTTTTCAAGATGTCCATCGTGACATTCAAGAATCATTTATATTCTGGAACAATCTCTTGGCTCACTTCTTTTTTGATTTTATTCGGAGTAATCACGAAAACATCAATCCCGTGTCCAGAACCAGTATCTCTCTGGATCGATGCTTTCAAAGCTTCTTTGGCAAGTTCAACTCCTTCTTTGATACTCATGTCTTTTTTGTATTGTCTTTCAAGAAGCCCTAGAGCATAGGGCATTCCAGAGCTGAAGTTCGCATCGTAGTCTTCAATTTTTATAACACTCCCAGAAGGTTCAATTGAATAAAGTTCTGTTGTTCCATCCTCGTTAAATCCTCCAATAAGAACTCCGACTTGCATTGGTATCATGGATGGCTGCCGAATTTCAGAATACAAAATTGTAGATAGCAAGTTGGCTGCTTGTTTTACTGTTGGCCTCGACCTCGAGCGAAGTTGCTTGAGTTTGAGCTCTGCTGGAAGAATCTTTACGATTTTTTGGGCATCTGAAACCATCCCTGTGCAGGAAACTAGTAGGTAGTCATTGACTTGAATAGTTTTTGGATATTTTTTTCCTACTACTATTGACCCTCCTGCAGTAATCTGTCTATCCGAAGCCATTACAATTCCGTCCTTGCAAACAATTCCGAGAATTGTTGTTCCTGTTCTCAGAATTGGCTCTCTCAAATTATCCATTTTCAAGAATAACTACACTCTTTTAGGGAGAGGCGATTATTTAAAGTTTTTGGTTTGAAAAGCAGGACTAAAACCGAAAAATGGCAAAAAGTTTAAATAAAATCGATTGAATGTTTGATATGATAAAACCAAAAAAATTAGAAAAAGGAGACACGCCCATAGATTGGATAACGCTGCAAAATTTCTGGAATCTCAAGGTTATAAAATCAAAGAATTTTCATGCACCAGAAAAAACAGGGGATGGGAATCTGCTCCAGCTGAAGAAAGAGCTAAAGATTTAATGAATGCTTTTAAAGATAAAGAGGTTAAGGCAATTATTTGTTCTATCGGCGGCCACACTTCAAATAAAATTTTAGAATTTCTGGATTTTGAAGAAATAAAGGAGAACGCCAAAATTTTCTGCGGTTATTCGGACATTAGCGTGTTGCATTATGCTATTCATAAAAAATCAGGAATTGTAACTTTTTATGGGCCCGCAGCCATGACACAATTTGGTGAATATCCTGAGCCATTATCTTATACCTTAGAGTATTTCGAGAAAGCGATTAGCATTGCAGAACCAATTGGGAGAGTTATTCCTTCGAGCGAGTGGACAGACGAAATTTTGGATTGGGACAAAAAAGAGGATCTTGCCAGACCAAGAAAGTTGATAAAAAATGAGGGTTTTGAGTGGTTAAAAGAAGGGAAAGCAGAAGGAGAAATACTTGGCGGATGCCTTCCTTCGATAGCCCATTTAATTGGCACAGAGTACTGGCCAGACCATAACAATAAAATCCTCTTTCTCGAAACGCCTGAGGGGCAAGATTTTGGTAAGGGATTGTCGCTAGCAGAGGCCGATTCTTTGCTCGCAGATTTAAGAATAATCAAAATTTTCGAAAAAATAAAAGGTTTAATCATTGGAAGACCTTTTAGATATAGTGAAGAAGAACAACAAAAATTCAAGGAAATCATCTTGGAAAACACGAGAGGATACGATTTTCCTATACTTTATGGCGCAGATGTAGGCCATACTGATCCAATTATCACCATCCCCTTAGGAGTAAAGGCAAAATTAGATTCTCTAAATAACCTATTTTCAATAGAAGAGGCTGGCGTGGAGTAACTGTTTTTTCTTTTAATCCGTTGATTGGTGCTAAGCTTCATTTCACTATGAATCTGATCCAAGTGGCAGTTTATGTCAGACTGGAATAACGGGCACCCCAAAAACTTTATAAATCTGTATCACTATATAGTGAGAACAGAGAATAGGAAGCAAGGACAAGAAAAGATGCGAGGTGCGGCCAAGTTATTCGCACTTTTAGAGGATTGCACTCTGCCGCGCCCTTGCAAGCGGCTTCCGAAACTCTCCCTGCAACAATATCAAAAACTGGCGCCAAAAATGATGACACGATAAAACAATAATAAATAAAAACTCAAAATCAATTATATGTTAAGATGAAGCTTGCAAAAAAAAGAAGCGGCTTGGTGCAGAAGCTCTTTGAAAAAGTTCCAGCACCGCTTAAAAAATTAGCTTTTCCTCTCGCGTTAGCAGGTGCCTTAGCACTTTCTTCACCAAAAGCAAACTCCCAGACCCCTCT
>JAFCDW010000054.1 GCA_017609475.1 Candidatus Pacearchaeota archaeon | reverse complement strand
AGGCGGGGTCGTAGTTCAGCTGGATAGAACGCCGGCCTGTCACGCCGGAGGTCGCGAGTTCAAGTCTCGTCGGCCCCGCCAATTCTCTTTCGTGGTAGCTTGCGCCAAAAAGAAAACGGCGAACTCCAGGAAATATAAAGGTTTCGGTCTTTTAAAATAAAGTTCGAACCACAATTTTTTAAAAATTCTCTCTGGCTGCAAAAATTTTTTTGCCCCGAAAATCGGGACGTGTTATTTTACTTGACAACCAAATAAAATCTAATATAATAGATTTATGTCTAATCTATTAGATTTAGAAAGATTAGTTATGCCAGAAAAAATATTGTTTTTTACAAACTGCCAAAAAGTCCTTTCTTTTCTCATCAGAAATCCAGACAAAGAATATTTTGACCGTGAGGTTTCAAAACTTACTGGTGTTAGTCGAGCCGGGACAAATTTTGCTTTAAGAGAGCTGGCAGAAAAGGGTTTAATTCTACGGGAGAAACGAGGAAGAATGTATTTTTATAAAGCACCTTCTAATGATATTCTTATAAGATATTTAAAAATTTTACAAAATATTATTTCTTTACGCCCTTTAATTGAAAAATTGAAAAAATTATCATTAAGGATAGTCCTTTATGGCAGTGCTGCTAAGGGCGAAAATACTGATGAAAGCGATATTGATGTTTTTATTTTGACGAGAACTCCAGATGAAGTTGAAAAAATAATATTCAAAGATAAATTAAGAGAGAAAATCCAATATGTTACGCACACACCTAATGATTTCATAAAATCTAAGAAGCACAATCCTACTTTCTACAAAGAAGTCGAGAGAGGAATCGTGTTATGGCAGGAAAAATGAATTTAGAATTTCAAAAAGCGTTGGAGAAGAAAAGAATATCACTTTTCAGCAAGGGCAAAGCTTTAACAACAAAGGAATTAGAAGCAGCCAAAGACGACTTAAATGAGGCTAAGGATAGATTGAAGAATAAAAAATACAAGTACGCAACAATTACGGCTTATTACTCAATGTTTCATGCCGCAAGAGCCCTTATTTACTCAAAGGGCTATAGAGAAAAAAGTCATTACTATCTGCTGGTTGCTTTGCAGGCTTTATTTGTTGATAAAGGTCTGATTGAGGACGAGTTAGCAAAAGATTTTCATACCGCTATGGTGCTAAGAGAAAGTGCTGATTATCATGGTGAATTCAGCAACTAAGTTTCTTCAAAAAGCAGGAGCAATTCTTAAATGAAATATTTTATTTATGCTCGTAAATCTGCCGATAACGAAGAAAGGCAGGTTTTGTCTATTGAAAGTCAACTCCAAGAGTTAAAAGATTTTGCTAAGCGAGAAAATTTAAAGATAATTGATGAGTTTAATGAATCAAAAACTGCCAAAGAACCGGAAAGAAAAGTTTTTAATCTTATGCTTAGCCGCATTGAGAAAGAAAATATCGAAGGGATCCTCGCTTGGCATCCAGACCGCTTAGCTCGAAATTCCATTGATGGCGGAAGAATCAAATACCTTATAGATATAGGTAAGATAAGAGACCTGAAATTTCCTACCTTCCACTTTGATAATACTGCCTATGGAAAATTTATGCTTTTGCACTAAGCGAAAGGTTAAATGTTCGCAGCGTTATATCAGAGAGGAAGAATTAGCCAGACAGGTTAGCAAACATATCCAGAAATTATTTATTAGCGATAGATTGCGGGATTTAATGCTTGCGGAATTGCAAAAGGTGAGCGAACAAAGCGAAGCCTCCAATTTTTCTATCAAACAACAGTTAAAGGAGAATCTAAAGGCAATTGATGATAAACTTGAGCGTCTTCTGGATATTTATCTAAATGAAACCATCTCGCAAGAAGAATATACACAAAAGAAACAAAAATTATTATCGAAAAAGGTAGAAATCAGGGAAAAATTAGAGGCATTTGGACGGAAGGGCTTAAGTCGGTTCGAACGGGTTAAGGATTTTATAACTACTTGTAGTTATGCAAGAAATGTAGCTTTGAAAGGAAATTTTTGCAGCCAGAGAGAATTTTTAAAAAATTGTGGTTCGAACTTTATTTTAAAAGACCGAAACCTTTATATTTCCTGGAGTTCGCCGTTTTCTTTTTTGGCGCAAGCTACCACGAAAGAGAATTGGCGGGGCCGACGATTTGGGTATGAGTCCTTGTCAAATGGAATCAATTAGGTGTAAAATGATTCAATATAACGGTTGCTTTGCTAATCGATTGCAGTTGCCCGAAACCTTTGACGACGTAC
>JAFCDW010000020.1 GCA_017609475.1 Candidatus Pacearchaeota archaeon | reverse complement strand
ATGTCGCTCCTGCCATTTCTGCTTTTGTTATGGAGCAGATGAATTTTTCTGATTTTATTGGAGGGAAGGAGGAATTTATAGCAGAGTACTGCAAAAAAAATCCTGAATTCCATTTGGAAGAGGAAGATTTCTCGATAACTTTGCCATGTGAGGAATTGGCTTCTTATGTGAATTCAGATAATTGGACTTCTGAGGAGATACTTTCTGGTTTTGTGGAAGGCTTGATTAACAAGACTTACCATACAAGATATGAATGCGAGTTTTTGGATTGCTTAAAAGAGGGGAAGCCTCTTTTTATTTTTTCGAGTCAGGCTCATGATTTCCTAGAGAGCAAATTCGGTCTTTTCGTTCTAATTTCGATTGTTCTTTTCATAGTTATGCTTCTATTTGCTGAGACTAAGAGCGGGGGTTTTATTGTCGCTGGCTCCCTTGGAGTGCTTTCTGCTCTTCCTTTTTTGAAGTTCCGCTCTTTGTTCAAGCTTGTTGGAGATCCTTCCCTTGTCAATATCTTTGATGCATTGTTTTCTCCGTCGGTAAAAGTGTTCTGGGTAATGTTTGCTTTGGGAATTGCATTGATTCTTTTTGGAGTTTTTTTAAAGGTGTTCAAGTTTGGGACTAGTTTGTCAAGGTTTTTGGATAAACTTAGTTTTAAGAAAAAGGAAAGCAAGGAAAAGGGAGAAGTAAAGGAAGAAAAAAGCGGGGAGATTGAAGAGGTCGTTGATGGAAAGAAGATTGTTGAGGGAAAGAAGATTGTTGAGGGTAGGAAGAATAAAGCGACGAAAAAGTTAGGAGCAATGGATAAGCAAGAAAAGAAATCTGGAAAAGAGAAATAGTTGGAAAAGAGGGTGTTTGAAAACTTTAAAAGGGCTGTATTTGTGATGGCTTGTTAACGTAGAGAGGGTAGTTATCGTAGGTTATAGCAGGATTTGTGGAGGCATCCTTTTTGCGAATGCATTGTCGAACATGTTGGCAGATTCGTTGGAGAGGGAGTCGTTGGTTGGAACTCTAGAAGCCGAGAAGCAGTTTTAGGAATTTTCTTTATGGTGAGAACTTTTTGAGTTGGAGGAACTTTTTTCGCTTTTTTGTGATTCCATTCTTTTTACGAAAGCTTTTAGAAAATTTTCATGCGATTCGTCGAGGTTTTTTATTTCCTTTATTTTGAAATAGGTGATGCTTTCTTTAGTTTCTTTTTCTGCTTTTACTTTTGTGTGTAATTTCTCTTTTGTTTTTTCTGAGAGGAGGATTTCTCCTTTGGATATTGTTGCAATTTTTTTCGCGATACTCATTAGGTTTCCTAAGCTTGTGAATTGTATCGAGCTTCCAACTGGATGGATTACCATTGTTCCGTGGTTGAGAGAAATTCCGAAATCTATCTTTTCTTTTGCCATTCTATTGTAGCTCTCTAGAATGCTTTTTATTTTTTCAGCCACTTTTAGTGCGATTTTTTCATTTTGGAAAGTTTTTGTTTTTACAGGTGCAAAAATGAAAAAGAGATTGCTGTGACTTTCGTACGTGCATGCTTTGTTCTCTTCTGCTATTGCCACGATTTTTTGGAGAACTTCCTTAACGCTCGCCTGCAATTTTTCGAGGGAGAGGTGGTTTTTTAGTTTGAGGCAAATTATGCTTACTTCTTGCTTGTCTCCTTTTATAGAAAGGGAGAGCTCTGCTCTATTCGACGATCCGAGCTGGGAAGGCTTTTTTCCATGTTTTATCGTCGGGCTTCCAGCAGCAGGTCTTTTTTTTCTAATTACAGGAAGGTGAGTTAAAACTTTCCTGTTGTATCCTTTTTTGAAGATTATCCAAGTTGCGGTGGCTAGTATGGCTATTATGAATAGCCATGCAAGATAGTATTTGGTTTTTCCAATTACCCCTTTTGCCTCTTTCACTTCTATAGATTTTCCTGTTAAGGTGAGAGTCTTATTGAATTTGGTTCCTTCTTCTGTGACTATTCTTACTACATATTCTCCGTCAGGAGCGTTGAGTATGTATTTCTTTTCTTCATCGACTTTTAAGCAAACGTCCACATTTACAGATTCGTTTCCGATTTTTATCAAGACTGTTTTATTGCAATAATCGACGTTTCCGACGTTTTTTATTGAAACTGTTCGATTTATGACTTGTACTTTGATGTCCTCTTTTTCGATGAGTTCGAATTTTGCTCTTGTCGTTAAGCCTTCCGATTCCGCAGATACGCTGAACTCTGCTGGAGGTTCGTTATATTTGAAAGGATATTCCAGAAAGGTATCGACAGGAATTTCCCTCTGCTCTACGAGTTTTCCTTGCTCGTCATATATTGAGATTTTTGCAGTCGCATTTTTTATTTTTTCTCCTGTCTGGTCGTGAAGGATTGCTTTTATTTTTGCGCTCGTTCCGGGTTCTACTTCTTTGTTTTCGAAGAAGATCTCAAGGTCTGATGGGATTTGCTTGACTTTTATATTATAGTTGAGGAATCCTTTATTTATCTTGTTTCCTTCAGGGTCTGTTTCATACGCATTCAGTTTTATGAGATGCATTCCTGCTTTGGTGTTTTTTGGGAATGCGAATTTGATAGAGAAGAATCCATTCTGGATTGTTTCGAGTTGATAGACTTGTGTTTCGTTCTTTTCATCTATGCTTAACTCGATGAATCCGTTGGAGGGCTGGCCGTTTTCTTTTATTGCTGTTCCTTGGATTTCGAGTGCTTCTTCAGGAGCGACTTCTGTTGGCTGTTTTGAAAGTTCAAGATTTATTAGGTCAGAAATTTCAAATTCATCCGTTAATTTGTAGGTCTCGCCAATTTTTGCTTTTATTTTGCAAGTTCCTTTTGAAGAGGGAATAAGTTCTCTCATTAACACAATTGTTGGTTCTAGTTTCCTTTCTTCTCCAGCTTTTAAGCTGACGCCATTTTTGTAAAAACTAATTTCGGCTCCGTTACATATGAGTTCTACTTCAAAAATCCCATAGATGTTGGTGGTTGTTTTAAGGGTTATTGGAAGATTAATTATGTCTCCAAAGTTATAGATCTCTTTTGGTTGGGAGTTAAATATTATTGTAGGTTCTGCTGAGGCGAGCGATAGAAGTGTAAGAGCGAGAACGAACGCCGCAAACCCTTTTTTTCCACTCATTTTTCTTGTAATTCTCATAGTATTTCGTTGATAAATTTAAGGGATTGCTATTTATAAATATTTGTTTAGAAAAACTTCTAATTTAATAATTAATTTTATAAATCGTATTTCATTAAGTTGGGCATGAAGATTTTGTGCTTGCACGTTGACTACATTAGGTTTAAGCCATTGAAAAAAGCTTTGAGGAGTGCAGGCCCTCTTTCTGAAAAGGAAAAGAGCGAGAAGGTTTCTAAGGAATGCCTTGTTGTTTTCACAGCTGTAGAGAAAAAAGACGAAAATATCGACGCAATTGTTGAGAAGCTTAGTGAGGATGTTAAGGAGATTGCAGGTCAAGTTAATGTGAAAAAAGTAGTTCTTTATCCTTATGCGCATCTTTCGAGCGATTTGGCTTCTCCAGAGCTTGCTGAAAAAGTCTTGAATAAGGCTGAGGAGGTTTTAAAGAAGGAGTTTGAAGTTGTAAGGGCCCCTTTTGGATATTACAAAGAGTTTGAGATGAAGGTTAAGGGGCATCCTTTGAGTGAACTGAGCAGAGAGATAAAAGTTGAGGGAGGGGAGGAAAGGTATGATCCTAAGCAACTGTTAAGGGAAATTTCTAAAACCAAATTGGATAAATCAAAACTTAAAGAGAACGATCATCGAATTATTGGTCAGCAGATGGACCTTTATAGTTTTAGTGAAGTCGCTCCTGGAATGGTTTTTTGGCATGATAATGGTCTGATTATCCGAAACGAGCTGATTAGGTTTTGGAGAGAGGTTCATAGAAAGGCAGGGTATCAAGAGATTTTGACTCCTCAGATTCTAGATAAGAGGCTATGGCAGATTTCTGGTCATTGGGAAAAGTATAAGGAAAATATATTTTTGACGACATATGAAAAGCGAACTTTTGCTGTTAAACCTATGAACTGCCCTGGAGGAATTCTAGTCTATAAATCCAGGCCAAGAAGTTATAAGGAACTTCCTTTGAGAGTTGGAGAGATAGGGATTGTGCATAGGCAAGAGTTGTCTGGAGTGCTTGGGGGTCTTTTTAGGGTTATTCAGTTTACTCAAGATGATGCTCACATTTATTGCACAGAGGAGCAGCTTGAACAAGAGATTCTTGCAATTATGGATTTGGTTAAGTTGTTTTATTCTAAAGTTTTTAGCTTTCCCTATCATGTGGAGTTATCAACGAGGCCAGAGAAGAGGATAGGAAGTGAGAAGTTATGGGACAAGGCAGAAGAGATTCTTGAGAGAGTTTTAAAGAGCCAAGGAATGAAATATAAGGTGAACGAAGGAGAAGGAGCGTTTTATGGTCCGAAAATTGACTTTCATATAAAAGACTCTCTTGGAAGGGATTGGCAGTGTGCAACGATCCAACTAGATTTCTCCATGCCAGAAAGATTTGAAATGGAATATATTGATAAGGATAACAAAAGAAAGAGACCTGTTATGTTGCACAGGGTCATTTATGGGAGTTTGGAGAGATTTATCGGAATTTTGATTGAGCATACTAGGGGAAGGTTGCCTACTTGGTTGGCGCCAAAGCAAGTTAGGGTTTTGAGTTTTACTGATAGAAATATAGCCCATGCTAAAAAGGTTGTTGAGATTTTGAAAGAGAAGGTTCCTGGTCTTAGGATTGATAGTGATTTCAGTTCGACAACAGTTCCTTCGAAAGTTAAGGAGGCAGAGCTTATGAGGATCCCTTACATCATTGTTATTGGAGATAGAGAGGAGAAAGACAACACTTTGGCAGTTAGAGTTAAGGGAAGCAAGGATATTCAGACTTTTAAGATAGACGAATTTGCAAAAATGCTTGATGAGGAGATTAAAAATAGAAAGTAATTGGGGTTGGCACAGAGAAATTATTTTGGTGGGTATTGCTTTTTGACGTTGTTCTTGCTTTTGTTATGCAATTTTTAGTTATTGGATGATCTGCTTCGATTTTTCGCATTTTTGCCAGTTTGGGGCATGTAAAAGAAATTCATCTTGGAGTTTGGCCCATTGGTATTGGAATTAGATGAAGGGTATGGTAAGTATTTAGAAAGATCAAAATGCTCTACTTCAGTATACTTTGAATTAAACGGAACCACTTTTTTTTCAAAAGTGATTATGAGGTGTGGATAATTCACTTTGATTTTTTTTATTTCTCTGTGGATTTCTTTATATACTGGTTGCTCTTGCCTCCAAAAGTCGAATCCTACTAAAATTTTAACAGATTCTTTTTTTAGGAGTTTTTCTAGGAGAGAGGGATTCTTTTTTTCTATTTCGATGTAGAAGGGATTTCCTAATCCGACTACCTCTCCAAGATAGACGTTTTCCTTGTACACTCTTATTCCTTTCAGTCTATCTTCATAATATATTACGCGATTTTCTTTTTTGAGCATGCTTTTATCTTTTTTTGGCATTTATAAATTTTTTGTTCTTTACTACTATTAAGTTGTACTTGTTTAACTATTCTTGCTTAAATGGTTTTTGGGCTTTGCCGAATTAGCGCGAGTTTGTAGTTGTTAATGATAATCTTTATTAACTTGAGTAGTTTCAGAGATGGATGAATTTAAGGTTTTATTTCGAAAAGCTCATGAGTTCAGAGGCTTACAGAAATTTTATTAAAAAGAATCCAGGAGCTTTTGTTTGCTCTGCTTTTTTTGTAATTGATAAGCAGGGTAAAGGAGATAAGCAGCACTTTGATTTTTATGTTCCTGCGAAATCTAAAATTTTTTCTTTTATGGTTGAGGAGGATTTTAGGCTAGTTGAGTTGGAGGGGGTTGGAAGAAAGGATTCCAACAAAAGGGATGGAAAACTTTTCGAAGAGATTAAGTTCTTTGACATTGATTTCAAAGGTTTAGAGAGGATTATTTTAGAGAGAATGAGAGAGGAGGGGATTAAGAAGGATATTGAGAGGCTCCTTTTTTCGTTGCAGTCATACAAAGGGAAAATGCTTCTTATTGGCAGTATTTTTCTTTCTGGGTTAGGTCTTTTGAATGTTAAAATTTCTGTTCCGGATTTGCAGATACTCTCTTTTGAGAGGCTTTCTTTTTTTGATTTTTTCAAGGTGTTTAAAAGGAACAACAAAAACAAAAAGAAGGGGCGAGGGTGAAGAAGGGTTGAAATAGATGATTGCCCTTTTTAATTATTGATTTTATTATTGATTTTCTTCTTTACTTCTTTCAGCTCTCTTCTTTAGGCTGGTTTTTGTGCATAAAATGTTATGTTTTGCGCAGGAATTTCTTTTTAGAAGGACGCCCCGACCGAGATTCGAACTCGGGTCACAGCCGTGAAAGGGCTGCATTCTTGGCCTCTGAACTATCGGGGCTTCTTTGGACAAGAGATTGCTTTTACGCTTTTTTATTTTCTTTGATTGCTTTTGTATCTTGTAGTTAGGTGTTTTGACGAGTTTTTAAACTTTTCAATCTTTGCGCTTTGTTAACTCTTAATTGCTAATGATAGGTTGATAAGAAAATACTATAAGAGATATTATGATCTTAAAGAATACTTTTCTATGTTCTGATTATTTTCGCTTTTTTTGATTTTTCTGTCTCCGGCTCGCTGCAATTGGTCGGGAAGGTGCTCCTGGCGCAGGTGCAGGGATTGATGCGGGATACCATTTGGCGAGTCTTTTTTTCAAGAAATTGAGCCTGTCTTTTTTGGTTTTTGGTTTGGATTTATTTGAGGTGGAAGAGGGTTGTCCTAATTCGGCTGTGCGATCTTTCCATGCTACAAACCCAAGAAGAATTAGAAAGGTAAGTGTGAGGAGTAAGCTAATATATGGAATAAATCCTCCTAGCTGGAAAAGTGCGAGTGCTCCTGGATAATTTCTCTTCTCAAACACTCTCCACATAGAGATTGTAGATAAGGCAATAAGCACAGCCCATCCAGCAAAAGGAACAAGAAAGAGAAAGACCCATGCCCAGTGAAATCCACCCATTTGAAGAATTAGTGCGGTATTGGCAAAAGGTATCCATGCTAGCCACGGGCGAGGATGAGAGAGTTTTTTTGCAATAGTCATTAGGGCCAGTGAGGTATAGATATAGCTTCCTGCTCCTAAAGAGAAAACTGCTAAGAGGGTTCCTATAGCTACGCCTAAGGGGTCTGGATGCCAAAGAAAGTCTGATTGCATTTTTGATTGGTTTTCTATGAGTTGATTAAGTTTTTTGATTGATTTTTTATGAGCCTGCTCGGATTCGAACCGAGGACCCCTGCCTCTCTTAGAGCGATAAATTTTAGCCCTCACGGGCTACGCTCCTATAAGAGCAGTGCTCTAACCGGGCTGAGCTACAGGCTCGTATCTTTTTTACTTTATTGTTCTATTGATTTTTTGATATTTAAATTTACCTGAAAGAGCCTTTGAAGGAATTTTTGATTGGGTTCTTAAGTATTTTTAAATTTGAAGAGCGGTTTTGAGAAGTTCAAGTGCTCTTTTAAGATTTTTAAAAGACTTTTTAGAGTTCTTTAGAAATGCTTAGAAGCTCTCTTTTTTAGATTTTTTTCACTTTTCCTTTTCATTTTTTCTTTTACTTACCTTTGGAAAATTTTTTACTTACTCCTTTTTAATGTTTTTCCTACAATGGAAAATTTTATTTTTTCCGACGAGAATTTGTTGTTTTCCTTCTTTTCTTTGAATTTCTCTTTTTTACTCTACAATTTTCTTCTGTAAGTAAAAACTCTGGAGTGCTTAGTAAGTTTTATAAACTGTTTTAGATATATATAATCGTATCATAATATGAAAAAGAGGGTTATGGAAAAAGGACTAAAGTCCTGGTTGGTTGGATTTGTTGTTTTTGTATCTTTTTTAGCTGGAAGTGTGTTTGGAGAGTCAATTACGGATGACCTTCATCTAAATATTCAAACTACAGATGCTGATGGTAATGTTGTTTCTGGAACCTTTAATTTTGTATTTAACATTTCAAATTCTTCAGATTGCACGGATACTTCTGCTGTTGTTTATTCTCATTCTGCTACCCTCACAACTGATTCCAGAGGAATAATTTCTTACTATCTTCCTGATGTTACGCTGGATTATGATATTCAATACTGGCTTTGCTATTACAGGGATGGTGTGCTGCAAGGGTCTTTCAAAATCGCCAAAACTCCTTATGCATTTAGGGCAGAAAATATCAGTTTGAGCGGGGTGGAGATTGATAAGAATTTAGAAATGGGAGAGTACAATGTAAGTGCTAATTGGTTTAAGGGTTTGTTTAATTGGACTATTAGTGCGGCTTCTAGTCTTTGGCTTTTTTTTACAGGAAGTGAGCTGAGCTTTAATGAGACCCATCTAAATCAAACAATAACTCTCATAGGAGACCAAGAATACATAAAGAGAGATGGAACGAACAATTTCACAGCAAACTTTGATGCCGGAGCAATTAATTTCAGTGTTGAT
>JAFCDW010000019.1 GCA_017609475.1 Candidatus Pacearchaeota archaeon | reverse complement strand
CAGCCGTTAAAGACTATTACTGAAAGAATAAAAGGAAAAGAAGGAAGAATAAGAAAAAATCTTGCTGGAAAAAGAGTGAATTACTCAGCAAGAACCGTCATCTCTCCAGACACTTCAATAGAAATTAATGAGGTAGGGGTTCCGTTTGAGATAGCAAAAATAGTAACTGTTGCGGAGACTGTAAATGACCTGAATATTTCTCAAATGAAAAAACTTATAGAAAATGGAGACAAGTATCCTGGAGCAAATTATGTAATTCGCCCCGACGGAAAGAGGAAGAAGATCACTCCAGATTTGAAAGAGGAAATAATCAACGAAATCAGGCCTGGTTACAAGGTAGAGAGGCATCTCCAAGATGGTGATATAGTTCTCTTCAACAGACACCCAAGCTTGCACAAGGGAAGCTTAATGGCACACTATGTTAGGGTTCTTCCTGGAAAAACTTTTAGGCTTCATCCTGCTGCAGCATTCCCTTACAACGCAGACTTCGATGGTGACGAAATGAACATACATTCTCCACAAACAGAGGAGGCAAGGGCAGAGGCAATGGTTCTTCTTGATGTAAAGCAAAACTTAATGTCCCCGAAGAATAACGTTAATTTTATTGGTTGCATAAAGGATGCTATCACTGGAAATTATCTCCTTGGGTTTGAGACTTTGTCAAAAGAGGAGGCAAACCAACTGCTTTACAAATCAGGAATTTATCCGAACATCTCGAAAAAGGCAGTGGCTGGAACAGAAGTTTTCTCACAAATTCTTCCTAAAATCGATTTTTCGAATGATTCTATTGTTATTAAGGGGGGAACGATTGTAAAGGGTGTAATAGACAAGACAACTTTTGGTGGTGAGGACGGAGAGCTAGTGAAGGTTATTGATAAAAAATATGGAAGGGAAGAAGCATTTTTGACAGTAAAAAAAGCATTCAATCTCGGAAAGAATTTCGTGACCTCGAGAGGAATAACAATTTCTTTGAATGACTTTAGCTTAAATGAAAAAGCGATTAAGGAGTGCGAGGAGGTCATTCGAAAAGCAGAGAAAAAGGCTGAAGAAATCATTAAAGCGTATTATGATGGAACTCTTGAGTTGATTCCAGGAAAGACTCTTGAGGAATCGAGAGAGACAAAAATTCTTCAAGTCCTTAACAAGGTCAGGACTAAAATAGGGGAAATTGCTAAGAGAGAATTTCCGAAGGACAATCCAGTTAGTCATATGATTAATTCTGGTGGAGGAGGGAATATCCTCAATATAGCACAAATGGCTTCATGCGTAGGTCAGCAAGCTCTTGGTGGTAAAAGAATTGATTTTGGATACATGCAGCGAACCCTGTCTTTTTTCAAAAAAGGAGATTTATCTCCTAGAGCAAGAGGCTTTATTAGGAGCTCCTTTATTGACGGCTTGCGGCCAGACGAGTTTTTCTTCCAAGCAATTACTGGAAGAGATTCTCTTATGGACACTGCCCTTCGTACTCCAAAATCAGGATATTTGTACAGACGTTTAGCGAATGCACTTCAAGATCTTAGAGTTGAATATGATAAAACGGTGAGAGATAGTAATAACAATATAATTCAGTTTGCTTACGGGTCAGATAACCTTGATGTTTCGAAGTTGCACGTGAAAGGAGAAATAGAACCAGGAGAAGCTGTTGGAATTGTTACGGCTCAGTCATTTGGAGAGTCCTCGACGCAAATGGTCTTAAGAACTTTCCACATGGCTGGTGTTGCTGAGATGCAAGTTACACAGGGATTACCGAGGTTGATTGAGATTTTCGACGCCCGAAAAACACCTTCTTCTCCTCAAATGGAAATCTATTTGAAGAAAGAATTTAACAATGAAGAAAGTGCAAAAATTCTGGCAGAGAAGTTAAAGGAAGTTAAGCTAAGAGAAGTGGCGTCAGAGATAAATGTGAACTTTACAGACAAAAAAATAGAAATTAAAATTGATAAGAAGATTCTTCGCCAAACGCATACTTCGATAAAAGGGGTAATAGAGAAGTTGAAGGAGAGAGGATACAAGGTGAGTGAAGGTGAAGGCTCAATTATTATCGGTTG
This sequence comes from Candidatus Pacearchaeota archaeon, assembly GCA_017609475.1. Lineage (GTDB taxonomy): Archaea > Nanobdellota > Nanobdellia > Pacearchaeales > GW2011-AR1 > JAFCDW01. Next base: position 16,069 of record JAFCDW010000019.1, on the reverse strand, counting down.
CGAGAAGTATACTTTCAGGGAGCTTTACAAATTGAAGGAAAAACTGAAAAAAACTACGATTTCTGGGGTAAAAGGGATTGAGCAAGTTTTAATAGTTAAGAAAGGAAAGGATTTTGTTATTGCTACGCTTGGAACAAATTTGAAAGAGGTTTTGAAGCTGAAAGAGGTTGATGAGTGCAGAACTGTATCGAACGACATTTACGAAGTGGCAGAAATTCTCGGAATAGAAGCTGCGAGACAACTAATCATCGACGAGGTACAAGAGGTTCTTAACAAGCAGGGGCTTGATATTGATCGAAGGCATTTAGAGCTAGTTGCTGATGCAATGACAAATACAGGAACTATTAAAGGAGTTACGAGGATGGGAATTATCACGCAGAAGTCTTCTATTTTGGCAAGAGCTACATTCGAGACTCCAATTAGGCAGTTTGTTAGTGCAACTATTAAGGGTAGCAGGGATCACCTTACTAGTGTTGTTGAGAATATAATCCTTAATCAACCAATTCCGGTTGGGACAGGATTGCCCGGCCTATTGGTGAAAGTGGTTGGGCCTCTCAAAAAAGAATCTAACGAAGCGAAAAAGGATAAAAAGGATTAGAAATCGAACTAATTTAAAAGGGTGACTACCTGAAATTTATGTGATGGGAAGGAAGAAGGAACAGAGGAAATGAAATCTGATGATTTAACCGCTAGCCTTCGAGTGAAACTCTCCTTCCGTGATAGAATAAATTTATAAAAGCTTAATTTTCCTAAGTGTTATCAAGAATCGCTAAGGTTTGCTAGAAATGGGAAGCACAATAAGTATGCAAGAAATGAGGTATTTGAACTTATTTGGAAAGGTTACTAAAATAAATACTCGATTTTTCTTTAGATATAATGAAACTTTCATTTTTTGTGTGCCGAGAGGACTTGTTAGGAGGGCTGTTGGAGAGAATGGAAAAAATGTCAAAAAGCTTAGTGAAATTTTCAAGAAGAGAATAAAGATAATTGCTAGACCAAGAGGAATCGAAGATGCGAAAGAGTTTATATCCCAAATAATTAGTCCAGTTCAATTTAAAGAAATTAAAATAAACTCTAACGAGATAGTTGTTTCGGCGAGTCGGCAGAGTAAAGCTGCACTTATAGGAAGGAACAAGAGAAGGCTGAAAGAGATGCAAGCCATAGTCCGAGATTTTTTCAAGAAAGATTTCAAAGTGATTTAGTTAGGAAATCGGACTTTTTAGTGAGGATTACCGACGGAAACTTTGAAAAATAGAACACCAACAAATTTAAAAAAGGTTTTTATTTTCACTTAGTATTTGAAATAGGTAATTTAAAATGGGATTGAAAAACGCGAGGAAAATTAAAAAGACAAGAAAGAAATTCAGGTGGAAGGATAAGAATTACAAAGTGAGAACTCTAAATCTTTATGCAAAGTCAGACCCTTTAGAAGGAGCGAGCCAAGCGAAAGGAATTGTTTTATCCAAATTTCAAAAAGAGGCTGCACAGCCAAATTCTGCAATGAGGAAATGCTGTAGAGTTCAGCTGAAAAAGAATGGAAAAGTTGTCGGAGCGTTCATTCCAGGAAACTTAGCACAGAAATTTATCGATGAGCACGACGAAGTTCTTATTGAGAGAATTGGGGGAAAGCAAGGAAGGGCTAAAGGAGATATTCGAGGAATAAGATTCCAAGTTATTAAAGTAAATGACCAACCTCTAGCGAGACTCGTCGCTGGAAAAATAGAAAAAGGTAGGAGATAAAGAGGTGGAAGATAAGATGGTTGAGTTCAAAATTTTTGATTTGTACGATATTAGCGGAATAAAGGTAGAGGATCCTGGTTTGAGGAATGTGATTAATCTTGAGCCTAAGCTAACTCTAAAGACACAAGGGAGATATTTTCAAAAGTTCGGCCAAACAAAGGTAAATATTGTTGAGAGATTAATTAACAGAGTCGCCACTGCGGGACATCGAGGAAAAAAACACAGGATAATCCTTGGAAGATCGACGGGAAAATATACAAAAAATTTAAAGATTGTTCTCGAGGCATTTAAAATAATAGAGCAAAAGACCAAATCCAATCCTATTGAAGTTTTAGTTAGAGCAATAGAGAAAGCTGCTCCTCGAGACGAGGTAACTGTAATAGAGTATGGTGGTGCTAGATATCCTCAAGCAGTTGATGTTTCTCCGTTAAGGAGGGTTAATCTCGCTTTACGCTGGATAGTTCAGGGCGCTTCTGATAAAGCCTTTAACAAGAAGAAAACAATTGCCGAGGGCTTGGCAGAGGAAATTATTCTCGCTTCGCAGGAGAATGGAGAGAGCTATGCGATTAAAAAGAAAAAAGAAAGCGAAGCTCAAGCAGACAGTGCGAGATAATTACGAATAATTTAAAAAGAAAGTTTAAGAGTATCTTAAAATGACTACTGAAAAAGAATTTGTAGAGTTAATGAAGAAGCAGGATAGGATTAGAAACATAGCCATTGCAGCACATATTGACCATGGAAAAACTACTTTTTCTGACAATCTTTTGTATGGTGCGGGAATGCTTTCAGAAGAAGAAGCTGGAAAGGCATGTAAGTTAGATTTTCACGAAGACGAGGCTTCGAGAGGAATTACAATTGATTCTGCGTCTGTGTCTATGATTCACGAGGTAAAAGGAGAAAAATATCTTATTAATTTGATTGATACCCCTGGTCATGTTGATTTTGGAGGTGATGTTACAAGAGCAATGAGAGCAGTGGATGGCTGTATTGTCCTTTGTTGCGCAGTGGAAGGAATAATGCCCCAAACTGAGACAGTTCTAAGGCAAGCACTGAGAGAGCTCGTGAAACCAGTCCTTTTCATAAACAAGGTTGATAGATTGATTAAAGAGGTTAAGTTAACCCCCGAAGAAATGCAAAAGAAGTTTGTCAGTATTATTGAACATATAAATGAACTTATTCATTCAATTGCTCCGGAAGAGTACAAAGAAAAATGGAAAGTTAGTGTTAGCGAAGGAAGTGTTGCATTCGGTTCGGCGTTCCATAATTGGGCTCTTAGTTTTCCTTATATGAAGAAAAAGGGAATTACTTTTAAAGATATAATTGAGGCATATCAGGGAAGTGAAGAAGAAGTGGCAGAAAAGATTAGGAATTTGGCAAAGAAGGCACCTTTGCACGAAGTTGTTTTGGAAATGACTATTCAGCACCATCCAGACCCTGTTACAGCTCAGAAATATCGAATTAAAAAAATATGGCACGGTGACGAGAACTCTAAAATAGGAAAGGACCTCGTAAATTGCGATCCAAAGGGGGAACCTGTTTTTGTTCCTACTAAAATTGTCGTGGATAAGCATGCCGGCGAAGTTGCGTGTGGTAGATTGTTTTCTGGAACTCTTAGACAAGGTGACGAGGTTTATATGAATCTTGCAAAAAGAAAAGTAAGGATACAACAGGTTTCTGTCTATAAGGGAGCACAGAGAATCGTAGTTGATGAAGCGAGTGCAGGTAATATTATTGGAGTCGTTGGACTTAAAGATGTATTTGCAGGGGAAACTGTAAGTAAGAACGAGATGGAACCATTCGAAGCAATGAAGCACCTTTTCGATCCGGTTGTTACTAAATCAATAGAAGCCACAAAGGCCGCGGATTTGCCAAAACTCATTGAAGTTTTGAAGCAAGTTGCAAAAGAAGACCCTTCAATAAAAGTTGAAATAAACGAACAAACAGGAGAGAGTTTAATCTCTGGAATGGGTGAGTTGCACTTGGAAATTATCGAGAATAGGATTAAGACTGAGAAAGGCTTGGATGTTAAAACATCTCCTCCAATTATTGTTTATAGGGAGACGTGTACTAAAGAGGGGAAGGTTGTTGAGGGAAGGAGCCCGAATAAGCACAATAGTTTCTATATGAAGGTGGCTCCTCTTGAGGATGATGTGTATCAGGCAATTAAGTCTGGCGAGATTCCTGAGATGAGGGTAAAAAAGAAGAATCCGGAAATTGCCAAGAAGTTTTCGAAACTAGGATGGGATGGAGATTCTATAAGAAATATCAAAGATATTTACAAAGGAAACTTGTTTTTAGATGAGACACGCGGAGAGGTTCATATAGGAGAGGTTATTGAAATGGTTCTGGATGCATTTGAAATGGTGATGGATCAAGGTCCGTTGGCAAGGGAACCTTGTGAAAAACTAAAAGTTTCACTAGTAGATATTCGACTTCACGAGGACGCAATTCACAGAGGACCTGCCCAGGTTTATCCTGCGGTTAGAGAGGGAATAAAAGAGTCAATGAGAAGTGCAGGGCCAACCCTTCTTGAGCCGATTCAGATTCATCTTATCGAAGTGCCTTCGAAGTTCCTCGGAACAATTACAAAACTTGTCGGAAGCAAGAGGGGGCAAATGATAGAGGTTCATCAGGATGAGAACACTGCGACGATAAAAGCGAAAATTCCTGTTGCCGAGATGCTGGGATGGTCTAATGATTTGCGTTCTGCAACAGAAGGTCGGGGTGTGTCCAGCTTGGTGGACCAATTGTTTGAAAGGGTTCCGGCAAGCATGCAAGATGAGGTTATTAGAAAAATTAGAGAACGAAAAGGATTAAGCGAAAATCAGTAAAGAACTACTAAACTCGATAAAAGCATAAAATTGACAGCAGACTAGGAAAAATGAGCTTGAGATCAATTCTTCTTTTTGCACTTATTTTGTCAATTAAAATGCTTTCAGCACTAATTGTGGGTTGTTGTTCTTGTTGCGGAGACTCTTGCGAGGGCTCTGTTTCTTGTTGAAGCTCTGTTTCATGATGGGAATTGGCTTCTTGCTGGGGAATAGATTTTTGTTGGAGTTCGGTTTCTTCTCTAGCTTCTTTTTCTTCTGGCTCTTCTGACTTGCCTTGTTCTAGACTTTGTTGGTTTTCCTGCTCTGGGGTATTGTTTCCTTGCTCCTCATCTTCCTCAGTCCTTTCAATGCACTTGAGGTCAACTATGCACTCTTTCTCTCCTCCAAATCCTTTTTCTCCAGCATCTCCCATTACTGGAATAACTTCCATATTTTCTCCTCTAGCTAGGCACTCTTCTTCTTTTTTCTTCCACTCTTCCTCGGTTAGGCACGGCCCTTCGTAAAACTTTACGCACCTTTCTGCACACTCTTTGCATTCTTTTGGTCCTTGCTCTCCTTCTGGACCAGGCTTGCAACTTTGTGGAGCTATTCCTTTTTCTTTCATGCACTCCATCATACACTCTTCCTCTTTGCTCACCTTTCCTTCGACCATTCGTTTCATCATTTCGGCTTCTTCTCCTGAAACTAAGCCATGTTCTATTGCAAATTGCATGCACTCTCTTTCATGAGTTTTGCAATACTCTTCACACTCTTCTTTGCCTTTGCAACCTCCTGGCCCTTTTCCTCCTGTCTTTTTCGCCATTTCATACTCTTCCTTGTCCATTAATCCGTGCTGATAAGCGAATTCTATGCACTCCATTATATGCTCTTCTTTATTGCAATACTCGTTGCACTCGACAGAACCTTTGCATCCACCAGGACCTTTTCCTCCAGTTTTTCTTACCATCTCGGCTTCTTCCTCTGAAATTTCCCCAACTTTTAGAGCAAACTCAATGCACTCTTCAATGTGCTCTTCCTGGTTGCAATACTCTTCACACTCTGAGTTGGAGGAGCATCCCCCTGGAGTTTCTCCTTTTAATAAATAAGGCAAGAATTTTCTTGCTCTTTCTATCTCTTCTGGAGGCATCAAACCATTCTTTTCAGCGAAGTTCAAGCATACCTCAACATGCTCCAGCTGATCGCAATAAGCTTGACAATCTTGTTCGGAAATACAGTTGCCTAGCTCGGGAATTGGATAGGAAATCTCGGCAGCAGTGATAAATACCCTGAGTGTGAGCATCGCCACAGCAACGAAAAAGATGAAACTTGCTCGCTTTAGTTCTGTTTTCCTAAGCTTCTTGTGACTTTCCTTTGGATTCATTTTTATTTTTGGCTGAAAGGATTTAACCTGGCTTTATTAAATGCGTTTGTCGTCGTGCTTTTTCCGATTAGAGTACCAACATCTTTTGACCCTTCGAACTCAAACTCGACGGTCTCGCCACCAGCACTAGATTCTCCAAACCCTGCTTTGCGGCTAAAGTGTTTTAGAAAAATCAGCCCTCCGACGAGAATTATGAGGAGGATTAGTATGAGAATTATAATTCGCATGCTCTTTTTTCGCCCCTTTTTTTCCATGTAATTTTAAATGCAATACAATTTAAAAGGTTATCTATCTGCTGAAAATGCTATTTATTTGTGAGGGTTTCTATTTGAAGTTCCCATTTCCTTATCCTAGAAGTATTCCAAAGAGAAGCACGAACCATCCGAAGTTAATTTTTTGGCTTAGTTTCATTAAAGCCGAGATTGTCAAAATTCCGAACAGGAAAGAAGTTAAGAATCCTATAATTGCTGGAAACGAAAAGGAAAATGCAGAAGTATTGAGGAATATGTTAGCTATTAGAACAATTGGAAGTGACATGAGGAAGCTGAGCCTTAAGGCTGTTTTTCCGTCGAATTTTTTTAGAAGAAGGAGCGAAATAGTAATTCCAGAGCGAGAAATTCCAGGTAACAAAGCTAATCCTTGAGCGGTTCCGAGAATAATTCCATCTTTGGTTTTGAGGTCTTTTATTTTTTTATTTCCTTTCACTTTTACTTTTATTTGAATCACTCCTGTTAAAAGGAGTAAAATGCCTATAGCAAGGGTGATTACTTTCCCTGTTAGTTCGAGCGAATTGCTAAAAGCGCCAATAAGTTTCCAGATGAGAAAACCAAGAATTCCTGTGATAATTGTCGAATAAAATATGTAGTTAAAGAATTTTTTTTCCGAATCACTCGACGAAGAATAGTTAAAAAGAGTTTTAGTCAAAATTTTGATATCTTTCCAAAAATAGATGAGTGCGGAAAAGAATGTTCCGAGATGCAAAAAGAGAGATATTGTCATTAAGGCTTTTACGTCGGTTATTGAGAATAAATTAGCGAGAACTAAATCCAATATTGCGCTTGAGCTTACTGGAAGCCACTCGAAAATTCCTTGCAAAATTCCTAATACAAAATACTGAAAGATCGAAAGACTCATTAAGAAATAAAAGAATCGAGAATTATAAATTTAATGCATAAAGTTTTATGTGCAAAGTTGAAAATTTGTGCAAGAGAATTTGCCATTCCTTTTGTAGATCTCTTTGTTTCCGTCGATAAAATCAATTTTTCCACGGGCAAAACGAAATATTTATAAACCCAAATTTTTTTACATGATAAACAATTTTAAATAAAATTTTCGATATAATCAAAAATGGCTAAAGAAAAACCAAATATGAATGTTGTTTTTGTTGGCCACGTTGACGCCGGAAAGTCGACGATAGTTGGTCAATTAATGTTTCAGAGCGGTCTTATTCCAGAACAAGAGATGAAGAAACTAAGGGAAGAGGCTGAAAAGCACGGAAAGCAAGGTTTTGAGTTTGCTTACATTATGGATAAAATTAAGGAAGAAAGAGAAAGAGGTGTTACAATTGATTTGGCTTATCAAAAAATCATGACTCAAAAATGGCAAATTACAATAATTGATGCTCCTGGTCACAGGGATTTTGTTAAAAATATGATTACCGGTGCTTCTCAAGCAGATTCTGCCTTTTTGGTCATTTCTGCTCCTGCAGGGGTTCAGCCTCAAACTACAGAGCACCTATGGCTATTAAGAACTATGGGAGTAAAGAATATTTGTGTAGCAATAAATAAAATGGACGCTGTCGAATATTCTGAAGAGAGATTTAATAAGGTTAAGGAAGAAGTTTCTGCTTTGCTTAAGCAGGTTGGAGTTGATCCAGAAAAGACTACCTTTATCGCTTGCTCTGGTCTTAAAGGAGATAATATTTACAAGAAATCTGATAAGATGAGCTGGTACAAAGGGCCTACAATTTATGAGCAATTTGATTTGTTCCCTGCTCCAGAGCTACCTACAGACTTGCCACTAAGGATGCCTGTGCAAGATGTTTATGATATTACAGGAATTGGAACAGTTCCTGTTGGAAAGATTGAGACAGGGGTCATGAAGGTTGGACAAAAGGTTAAGGTTCTTCCTGGAAGGACAGGGCAAGGAATAGAAGGAGAGGTTAAGTCAATAGAGATGCATCATGAAGCTTTGCAAGAAGCTGTTGCTGGAGATAATGTTGGAGTAAATATTCGAGGAGTTGGTAAAAAGGATATTGCAAGAGGAGACATAATTTGCGACGCGAACAAGCCCGTTCCAGTGGTAGAGGAGTTCATTGCTCAAATTGCTGTTATCAACCATCCTACTGTTATTGCAGAAGGATATACTCCTGTGTTCCATGTTCATACTGCTCAAGTTCCTTGCCAATTCGTAGAACTTATTGAGCAAATTGATCCTAAGACTGGAGAAGTCATACAGCAGCATCCAAAGACATTAAAGAACGGTGATGTAGCAAAAGTAAGAATAAAGCCAAGAGGAAACTTGGCTATAGAAACGCAAAAGGATAATCCATACACTTCAAGGTTTGCTGTTAGAGATGCTGGTTCAACAGTTGCTGCGGGAATGTGCATTGAAATAGTAAAACAAAAGTAAGAGAAGTAACCAAATTGTAAAATCTGGGAGACCTCATCCTAATAATTGTTTAAAAATATTATCTTGATAAATTCGCGACTTTGAATTCGCGGCTTGTAAACTTTGCTCTCGCAATTTTGACCAGCTCGCTTACTTTCAATTGCTCTTGTCGAGCTACTGCCTTACTAATCACAACACCAATCGTAATGCTCTCTAAAAATGAAAGACTTAACATTTTATTTCGGAAGTTTGAGAAAAAGAGAGGAAGGAAAGCAGCTCCTTCCAGGAGCAAGAAGAATCTATAACGAAAGATTGAAATTATACTATGTTTCTGCTTTTACTGGAAAAGGGAGTCGCGTGGAAGTTCTGTACTCTGCCAAAAACTCGAAAATATCAAGAGCAAAATTGGAAAGGGAGCTTTCTGGTCATCCTGAGGTAAAGGAGCAAATAAAAATAAGCAAGATAGAAAAAATAATAAGAATTCCGAACCTCTTAATAAAGTTTCCAGAAGGAGTAATAGTATACAGGGCAGAACGAGAAAATCAGGAAGAATCTCGAGAACATAAAAAAGAAAACAAAATAAAATCCTGGTTTTGATAACGAGATAAAATAATAAAAAGAAAAGCATCAAAATAGTCTTAAAACAAAATCCTAATTATGCACAAAGCTTAAAAAGAGCTGTTTCTAAGATAAAACATAATATTCAGAAAATCATGCTCAACCTTGAGAGTTGCGTAAGCAAGATTATTTGAATTTCTGAATATTTGTAATTAAATTTATGGAGGTAAAATGGCAAAAGTAAGTCCTATTTCAATCAAGTATATGATACATGCTGTTTTCGAGGCAGAAGGAGCATTAGAGAGGCCGGATGTAATAGGTGCGTTATTCGGTCAAACAGAGGGCCTTCTGGGAGCAGAGCTTGAGATGCGAGAGTTGCAAAAAGAAGGAAAAATTGGAAGGATAGAAGTTGAACTTGAGCGAAGAGGTAAAAAAACCGTAGGAACGATTAAAATTCCAACCGCTCTCGACCAATCCGAAACAACCTTAATTGCAGCAGCAATAGAAACTATAGACAGAATCGGACCGTGTGATTCTCAAATAACAGTTGAGAAAATTGAGGATGTTAGAGGAAGTAAGAGAGAGTATATTATTGAGAGAGCAAAAGAGTTGCTCAAAAAGATTGAAGGATCAGCAGATTCTAAAGAAATTTCAAATGAAATTAGGAGTGCTATTAAGATTTCTGGCTTAAAAGAATATGGGCCAGAAAAAGTTCCGTGCGGAGATATTTCCGGAGAGGAAATAATAGTGGTAGAAGGTAGAGCAGATGTAATTAATCTTTTGAAGCACGGAATAAGAAACGTAATCGCTTTGAATGGAACAAAGATACCTGAAAGTGTTAAGGAGCTCTCTGAAAAAAAAGAAGTCACCTTGTTTATTGACGGAGACAGGGGAGGAAAGTTGATCGCTGAAAATGCTTGCAGAAACATGAATGTCGATTATATTGCGGTCGCTCCAGACGGTAAAGAGGTTGAGGAACTAACCAACAAGGAAATTATTATGCACCTAAGAAAAAAGATGCCTCCAGAGGAATTTTTCAGCCAAAAAAGATTTAAGAGATTTGAAGGGAGTAGCGGCAGGCAAACGAAGAGGAGGCAAACAGAGACTGATAAACTAGGCAAGATCGTGAAAGAGAGCAGAGGATCTGAGAAGGCAATTATTTTGGGCGCAGGATTTAAAGAAATAAAGAGAGTATCTATCAAAAGCTTGGCAAGAACGCTAAAAAATTTGAGGGTTCCTGTTAAAGCAATTATTGTAGATGGAACAGTGACGAAAGCTCATTTAAATTCTGCCAAAAAAGCAGGATGTAAAAAAATCTTAGCAAAAAATTTTGCATCAACTGATTCTGAGATGGACCTCCAGAGTATTTAATCGCTTCCTAGCTCTCGCTTTCTATTCTATTTCCGTTTTCCTTTTCGAAGTATATTCTCTAAAAGAAAAAAGTTTAAATCTTAAAGGCTCTTTTTAAGTGTACTACCTCTTTTGAGAGCAAAATGGGCAAAGAGGATCTCATTAAAATTTTTGGAAAGTGCAATCTAAACATGGTTAGATATTCTCCGCCAAATTTAGCTTGGAGTAATCAAGCAATTTATGTGAAAAACGATCCTAATTTAAGAGAACTCGTTGAAGTTGATAAAATTCTTCCTTATCAAGCCTATGCTGCAGAGTTTATTAACGGAGAGTTGCGCCTCTTTAAGGATTTTAATATCCCAGGAGAGTCCTCTAAAAAGTGGGAGAAACTTTTTAAGGTTTTGGACAAAACCGCCAGTTCTTCGAGAGGAATTAGATTAGCTTATCTTGAGAGAGAGTCCGAACTCGAAACCAAACTTGAGAGCCTCCTAATATATGGAGCAGAAGTATATCCTATGATTTCAAGAAAAGAAGGGGTTGTTTTTGTAAGCAAAGAATATTCTGACTACATTTTTAAGTTGTCGCACTTTCGAGACTATACCGATTGGAAAGTGGATTTAGTAAGACCGCCGATTCCAGAAGTTCCGCTTGTTCGCTATAGGTCCAACACTCTAAAAGATGTTGCTGCTCTCATAGTCCCTAGAGCGTGCTTCTCTGCAGCTAAAGTAGTATGTATTGGGTCTTTTGGCCAGAATTTTGACTGGACCTAGCCAACTTAACTAACAACTTAATTTCTTTTGGAGAGTTTTGGAACGAATCCGTTGTGATCCTCCTGTATCTTGTGCAGGATTGTCTTTTTCATGATATCTTGTAAAAGCAGAAACTTTCCGAAGTAACTCTTTTTTGTATTCGTGCAGCATCTCACGCACTCGTCGAAGGATTAACAGAGACTCCAAAGAAACATTTAAATAGATTTCTTCTTAAATATATGCATGGCTGAGAAAGAAGAAATATTTTCAAGCGAGATAAAACACGACGGCTTTTTTTCTTTTAAAGATTTTTACAAGTTCTGTTATGACTGGCTGACAGAAGAATTCGGATTGTCTCTTACAGAGAAAAAATACGCCGAAAAGCTTAAAGGAGATTCAAAAGAAATCGAAGTGGAATGGGAAGGAACTAAAAAAGTAACTGACTATTTTAAGTGGGAGGTAAGTGTTAAGTTTAGGGTCCTTGATTTAAAAGACGTTGAGCTGGTTGAGGGAAAAACAAAAATAAGGACAAATAAGGGGAGTATAAAAGTTAAAGTGTCGGGAACTCTTATTAGGGATTGGCAGGGACAGTTTGAAAAAAGTTCGTTCAGGAAGTTTCTGAGGTCAATTTATGATAAATGGGTGATTCCTTCGAGAGTCGAAGAGATGGAAGACAAGTTGGCTGATAAGTGCGACGATTTTTTGAATCAGGCAAAAGCATGGTTGGACCTTGAAGGAAGAAAGTGAATATAGGAATTACTATATTTTCTATTCCCACAAATTTTAAATAGAACTCTAAGATAGTATTTGCATGGAAAAGAAATTTTTAGTTTTAGGGGTAATTTTATTGCTCCTACCAACGATATTAGCTATCAATATAGCAGTTGAAAAAGAAACTGTGAATAGCGTTTTGATTGAGGGATTAAAAAAACCTGCAATTGTTGAACTTAAGATAACTAACTTTGGGGATTCTGGAGAGTTTAGGTTCTATACCTTTGAGAGTTTTAATATTTCTCCTCGAGGGCCTATTTATATTCAACAAGGGAAAACAAAGAGCGTAACTTTGAAAATTACTCCTTTGGGGGACTTTAGTTATCGAGGAGTTTATCCTTTTACCTATTATATTAAGGGCGAGGATGGAACAGAGTTAGAGAAAAGAATTATTTTCAAGATGGTAAAGCTTGCAGATGCTTTTGAGATAAATACTTCCAAAATTGATCCTCTCTCTGAAGAAATTACTATTTTTGTCAAGAATAAAGAAAACTTCGATTTTGGAGAGGTAAGCTTCAACTTTTCTTCGAATTTCTTCGAGTTTTCGACGACAGAAAAGTTTAGGCCGTACGAGTCCAAGCAATTTAAAGTCAAGCTAAATAAGGAAAAATTCGACGAACTTGCTGCAGGATATTATACGCTTTCTACAATAATAAGTGTTGATGGAGCAGAGGATCGAAAGGATACTCTTATAGAATTTCAAGAAGAGCAAATTCTTAAAACAATCACAAAAAAAAGCGGATTTTTAATTTCCACAAGATATGTCAAAAAAATAAATGAGGGAAATAGCCCTGTTGCTCAAGAAATAATTTTTAAGAAAAATATTTTTACAAAACTATTTACAGTTGCAAATCCTTCGCCAGATAATACAGAAAGACATGGGTGGCAGGTTTATTATATTTGGAATAGAGAGATCCAGCCAGGAGAGTCGCTGGAAATCTCAATAACGACAAATTGGTTGCTCCCATTCGTAATTCTTGCGCTAATTGTCGGCCTGGCATTTGTGATTAGAGTGTATTTAGTTTCAGATTTGGTTCTAAGAAAGAGAGTCTCTTTTGTAAAAACGAAAGGGGGCGAGTTTGCGCTTAAAGTTTTTTTGATTGTGAAGGCAAGAAAGTCTGTTGAAAAGATTAATGTGATAGATAAAATTCCTGCGTTTGCAAAGGTTTATCCAAGGTTTAGTGGTGAGGAACCCACAAGAGTGAATGAGTCTGCAAGGAGGATTGAGTGGAATTTTGAAAGGTTGGAAGGAGGGGAGGTAAGAACAATGTCTTACATAATTTATTCAAAAATTGGTGTCTCTGGCAAATTTGCACTTCCGCGAACCAGCGCAATTTATGAAAAAAATGGCAAAATAAAAGAATGCCAATCCAACCATGTTTTCTTTATTTCAGAGAGCAAGAGTAAAAAGATTTAGCATTATGCATGTCAAATGCTACATTAAGAGCAACTTTTGGAAGCAACAAATTTTTAAATGTTAATTTTTTCTTTAGGCTAGTTTAAATATCCCTCCATAGCTCAGCGGTTAGAGCGCCTGGCTGTAGGTCACTAGGGTGGAGATTCCTATAGGACAGCATGTCCGGAGGACAACTATGAAACCCGATAAGCCAGAAACGAGCAGTACCCGGGAGATCCCCAGTTCGAATCTGGGTGGAGGGATATCCCTTTTTATTTTTATTGGCCTTTTTTCTATTGTTTCCATAGGAGCAGATGAAAAATTCTTAGAGAGTATCTTACTTACGAAGAATGCCTGACTTTTTCGTGAGGCACAAAAACTCACTAGATACAAAAATGCCACTTTAGAGGAGCACAGAAGAATTTAAAAACCCTTTTTTATTCGAAAAATCGAAACGAGGGAAAAATGGACGAGGACTTTTTTGAAGAAGACGTGGACGATGACGAATTCATGAAGGAAGTGGACGAGCTTGACCTTGATGACTTCAGTTAACTTCAGACCGCAGAATTGCTTCGTTATTTGTTTTATTTAATTCTTCTTTTAAATGTTCTAGGGTAAATTTAATTTCACTAACTTTGAATTTTCTGACATAAAAGTTCTTAAGAACAATTTTTCTTCCATGCCCTATGTCTAGTTCCGGGATTTCTATCTCTTTGAATGATTCATTATCAAGATATATCTTTAAATTTGCTTTTTCAGATTTTGCTAATCCAATGTTCCTAAGGCTAATATTCGCACTAAAGTATCTGCCCTCTATTACTGCCGAAATATTCTCAAACCCTAAGTCAGGAAGGCTTTCTATAGCATAAAGTTCGTTTAGAAGTTGCACAACATCTTTTCCAATGGTTTGATCGCACCTCACTATAGGGTACATAACATTGCGAGGGTTTGTAGAGTGGTTGAATCCGAGAACATGCAATAACTCATGAAGAGCAACGTTAGGTCTTGCGCACTTAGATTCTCTAATTAGCAAAATTTTTCCAGAGAGAATTACGTTGAACTTTCCAGATTTTGTAATATTGGTAGGTCCCCCTTCTCCTGCTATAAATAGTCCTCCTTCAACTTTGTTAGAACTATTGCACATTACCTTTATCTGTTCTCCCTGCTCTACAGGATAGAATTCGAGGGGGGTTAAGTTTTCCAGAATCTCAAATGCCTGCTCCATTTCATTAACTTTTTGCAAAGGGCATCTCTCTATTCGATAGGATATTCTTCGATCCGGAAATCGCATGTTGCTGTAAAATTGCATTCCACTACTCTCATTACTCGGATTAAAGTTTGAGTTGTTGTATTTTGCTCCAAATTCCAAAGGAGTTAGTGGAAAGAGCCAATAAGACACAAGCAACCCGGCTGTAAAGAGAAAAGCCAAAATTTTCAAAGTTAATTGCATTATTTAAATCAATCTGTATTAAATTAACCTGTGCATCCCATTTTCAATCAATTTATGCGGATTTTTCCGAGTTGCCAGTCTTTCAAAATATAGCGGGAGGTTTTATCATAATCTACTTGCCCGCCTTTTCTTAAAAAGTTCTTTTTTCGACCAATCTTTTCGATAAGGTCCTCTGCATCTTTAAATTTCAAGCGATAAAATTTTTCGAAGGCTCTTTTATGTTCTTGCACTATCTTGTTTAGTACTATTTCAGGGTCTTTAACTTTTTCATAAGAGCGGGCTCCGAGTTTTGCATGAGCAGCGATTTTCTCTACAGAGGAATTAGAATAATGGGGTTCTGGAATCACTCCAGGAGAATCAAGGAGATAAACTCCTTTACACAGCTTCAACTTTTGAATTCCTTTGGTGAAACCTGCTTCCTCTCCAACCTTAGCAGAGCCTCTTCCTATTAGCGAGTTTATTAGGGAACTTTTTCCTGTGTTAGGATACCCAAAAACACCAACGAGAATTCCTTTTCTCTTTTCTTTTTTTTCGAGCTTTGAGGCCTCTATTTTTATTTTTTCTCGTAACTCTTTTATTCCTTTTTTTGTTTTGCATGAAACAAAAACCGCGGGGCGCAATCTCTTTTCCTTCTTGAGAGTCAAGTCTGATTTATTTAAAACATGGATTAACTTCTTACCTTTTTTCTTTATTGCTCTCTCGAGAGATTTGTCGTGCATCTCTTTTGCGAAACGGGCGTCAACAACTTCGAGCAAAATGTCGCACTCGTCTATAAGCTTTTTCAAAAGTTCGGGATATTTTTCCTTCTGCTTTGAAAGGTTTTTGAGCTTCTTTTCAGCTCTTTTTTGTCTTTTTGTTACCATAAAAATCAAGAATTTCTTTCTCTATAAATTTTATCCCAAGGTTAGGGTTTGGTAAGAAAATCGGGTTTGAATCAAAAATCGAAGGCAAGATAAAAATAATAAAGGTAGCGCCCACGCCGGGAGTCGAACCCGGATCGCATCCGCGACAGGGATGAGTCATAGCCGTTAGACCACGTAGGCACAAAACTAGTAAAAATTTCTTATTTTTAAGGATTTCTAAAGACCAAGCAAATTCCACGGTTTATATTTTTTCCTTATTTGATAATGTTCTGATCCATAGATATCTACTATTTTGACTAAAAAGAGCTCTACAAATCTTGAAGGTCTTAGAGGACTCTTCTTCCAGGCAGCAAGGAATTCTCGCGCTTCATCCTCGTTTTTAGAAATCTTA
>JAFCDW010000018.1 GCA_017609475.1 Candidatus Pacearchaeota archaeon | reverse complement strand
TTCAGCAGAGAAATTACAACTATGATTTTGAGGAGACTTCGATGCTTTTAGAAATTGCCCAGCTTTATGTGTATCTCCTTCGGCAGGAGAGAGTTCTTTCTCAACATAAGCTAGTTCTCGGAAGCAATCAAGAACTTTTTGCGAAGAGATATAATGAGCTTTTCTCCTTTTTGTATTTGCTGAAAAGAGACCCTATTGGGGCATATTTTGAATTAAAAAGCATTTTGCTAAATACTCGGGCCGCTTTGGATAAAGCTTCTGCTTCTGCAAAGGCAGATTTTGAAAACTATATTCGCCTTCTTGAGAAGATTCTTGCAAGAATGGAACAGACAAAATTGATTAAAAAGGCAAAGCCATATTTGAAAAATTATTCACGGGGTTCGAGAGAGATTTATTACAAGCTCTTCAAGCCAGATATTCTTCCAAACTTCACTTTTACTAGATTAGTTTTTGATTTGCCGGAGGATGCAGAGATTGTGGAGCAGTATGAGATTGGAAAGGATTATGATGTTTCTGTTGTCACAATTTTAAAAACCAAAGATGATACGAAATTTACTTACCATCTTTCTCCTCCTGAAAACTCTTTAAGTGAGGAGCATAATGTTCTTTTGAATCTTGCACGAGCGGTTTTGATCGAGCATCAGCCGAGGGCAGAGGAGTTTGTTGATACAGAGAGAACTAGGCAAGTTTTTTTCAATATTTCGAGAGACCTTTTGCAGGATCTTGCCAATTCTAAGAACATCTCTCTGAGTTATGATGAACTGAATAAATTAGCAACCATTCTTGTTCGCCACACAATTGGTTTCGGTTTAATAGAAGTTCTTTTGCAGGATAAAAGAATCCAGGATATTTCTTTGAATGCACCTGTTCCAAGAGTGCCAGTTTTTGTTAGGCACCAGGATTATGATGAGTGTGTTACGAACATTCTTCCGAGCCAGGAAGATATTGATTCTTGGGCGGCTAAGTTTAGAATGATTTCTGGAAGACCTCTTGATGAGGCGAATCCGATCTTGGATACACAACTTGAGATCGGAAATATTCGATCGAGAATTGCAATTATTCAGAGACCTCTTTCTCCTGATGGTTTAGCTTATTCGATTAGAAGGCATAGAGAGTCTCCATGGACTTTGCCTTTGTTTATTCAAAACAAGATGTTAAACCCTCTTGCCGCTGGCTTATTGAGTTTTTTAATTGACGGTGCTAGGACAATTTTAGTTGCTGGAACTAGGAGTTCTGGAAAGACTTCTCTTTTGGGAAGTTTGATGTTGGAAATCATTCCAAAGTTTAGAATAATTTGCATTGAGGATGCGTTGGAGCTTCCAGTTGAGTCGTTAAGGAAGTTAAATTATAATATTTTAAGGATGAAAGTTCGCTCTGCCTTGCTAAAGACAACGAACGAAGTTGCTGCGGATGATGGAATTAGGACGAGTTTGAGGTTGGGAGATAGCTGTTTGATTATTGGAGAGGTTAGGAGTGTGGAGGCGAAGGCGTTGTACGAAGCTATGAGAGTTGGAGCTTTAGCTAATGTTGTTGCGGGAACAATTCATGGCGCCTCTCCTTATGGGGTTTTTGATAGGGTTGTAAATGACTTGGGAGTTCCAGCCACCTCTTTCAAGGCTACTGACATTATTATTGTTTGCAATCCTGTGAAATCTCCAGACGGGTTGCGTGCATGGAAGAGGGTAGTGAGGATTTCAGAAGTTAGAAAGCACTGGACCAAAGATCCCCTTTTGGAGAAAGGATTTGTTGACCTTATGGTCTATGATGTAGAAAAAGACGAGTTGGTTCCTACTGATGATTTGATTAATGGTGAGAGCGAGGTTATTAAAGCAATTGCCGGAAATGTTAAGGGTTGGGCTGGGAACTGGGATGCTGTTTGGGACAACATTCTTTTAAGAGCAAAGATAAAGCAAGAGCTCGTTAAAGTTGCAACAAAACTTGGAGATTTGAGTCTTTTGGAGGCAGAGTTTAATCGTCTTTCTAATAACGCTTTTCACAAAATTTGTGACGGAGTTTCGAGAGAGAAGGGTTTGCCTCTTAGCGAGATTGTTTTTCCTCGTTGGAAAAAGTGGCTTGAAGAGGAAATTCGAAAGAGAAAGTAATGCTTTATCTGTTTTGTTAGTTCGCCAATTCGATGCCTAAATAAATGCTTAGTGGTTCTACTAAAAACATTTATTAACTGTGTAGCTTTTTGTATTTAAAAGAGGTGAAAATGCAGCCGTTTAAAAAACCAGGTGTTGATGAGATTTTGAGGAAGTATGGAGCGAGAATCGAGAGCAAGATATCGTCTTCAAAAGGTTCTGAGGGGTTTTCTGATTATAGTCAGGCTTACGAGAAGTTTAGAAAAGAGATGGCTCACGAGTTTAGCAATTATGAGAAGTGGTGCAAAACTCTTGGGAGTATTGTTAAATTAAGGGTTTCTTCTAAGGAAGAAGAGAAAGTTAGGAAGTTTATCGAGATTGCTCATTTGGATATAGAGCCTTGGCAAGCTTTGTCTTTGAGTGTTACTGCTTTTTTCTCTGTGTTTTTTTTAGGATTTTTGGTTTCTGTTGCAATAGCTTTGATTGGAGGAGGATTAAGCGCTTTTCCGACTGGACTTTTTGTTCTTACTATCTTTACTTCTGTTTTTTTATTTTATTTTTTAAATGGGTATCCGAAGAGATTGGCGAATCGATGGAGATTAAAAGCTTCTTCACAGATGGTTCCGGCTATTCTTTATATTGTTGTTTATATGAGGCATACTTCTAATCTTGAAAAGGCAGTTGCATTTGCGGCAAGGCATCTCCAACCCCCGCTGGCACTCGATTTTAAGAAGGTTTTTTATGATGTCCAAATTGGGAAGTTTTCTACAATTAAGGAAAGTTT
This sequence comes from Candidatus Pacearchaeota archaeon, assembly GCA_017609475.1. GTDB lineage: Archaea > Nanobdellota > Nanobdellia > Pacearchaeales > GW2011-AR1 > JAFCDW01. The sequence goes on along the minus strand of JAFCDW010000018.1, from coordinate 6,109 downwards.
GGATAGTTATCTTGAGAGTTGGAGAGATTATTCTATAGAGTTTATCGAAGCATTTCACTTGATTGAAAGCAGTTTATTTGAGCCGAGTAACGAGAGGCGTATTGCAACTTTGGAAAAATCTTTGCAAGTAGTTCTTGATGGGGTTTATGACAAGATGCTTAAATTTAGTCACGAAGTTAAGGCTCCTCTGACGAATGTTTATATGCTTGGCGTCGTTCTCCCTACGCTTGGGTTGGCACTGTTGCCTTTGGCTTCGGCAATGATAGGAGATTATTTCAAGTGGATTCATGTTTTTGTAATTTATAATCTTCTCGTTCCTTTTCTCGTTTTTTATCTTACCAATAAGATTATGGAGATGCGTCCGGGAGGTTATGGAGAAACAGATTTTCTCGAGAGAAATCCTTTTTATTCCGAATACACAAAAAAAGGATACTATATTGAGTCCTTTATCTTTGCACTACCTTTTTTTCTTTTAGGTTTGCTTCCATTAATTTTTGGGTACACCCCCTTACCAGAACTTCTTGGAATTTCGAGGGAGATTAGCTTTGCCGATTTAGGTTTACCTATTTTTGGAAGCGAGAGCTTTTTTGGGTTTATTCAGACCGAGAGAGGAATCGCTGGCCCATTTGGTATAGGGGCTTTGCTTTTAAGTTTGTTTTTTCCGTTGGGATTGGCGATTTTTTATTCAAGAGCTTTTCGCAATAGAACCAGAAAGTTGATTGAGGAGAGAAAAAAGACCAAACAGTTAGAGGAGGAATTTAATAACTCCCTCTTTCAGCTGGGAAACCGCATAGGAAATGGTTTGCCTCCAGAGTTGGCATTTGGAAAAGTTGCGGAGTCTTCTAAAGGACTAGTTACAGAGAACTTCTTTAAAATAGTCAATTATAATATTCGACAACTTGGAATGAGTGTTGAAAGAGCGATTTTTGATAAGCGAAGAGGGGCACTTCTTTACTACCCCTCTGCCTTAATTTCGACGAGTATGCAGATTTTGGTGGAAGCTTCTAAGAAGGGATTGAAGATTGCCGCGGTTAGCCTAATTAGTATTTCGGAATATGTTAAAGGGGTGAAGAAGATCAATGCGAGATTAAAGGACTTGCTTGCAGATGTTATCTCAGATATGAAAAGCAATATGACTTTTTTGGCTCCCTTGCTTTCTGGAATTGTTGTCGGATTAGCTGCAATGATTGTTTCGATTCTTGCTAAATTAAAATTATCAGAATTGGAAGGAGCAGAGCTTGCCGGTTTAGGGGGGTTCACCGGAATGCTTAATTTATTCGACATAGCAAAAATAGTTCCCCCTTATTTTCTTCAGATTGCAATTGGAATATATTTAATTCAGATAATTTTCATTTTGACTACGACTCTAGTTATAATAGATTCAGGAGAAGATAGGCTAGAACGAGCTTACAAGATTTCTGTTAATTTGAAAAAAGGAATTTCCCTTTATTTTGTCGTTGCTCTGGTTTCAGTGCTGGCACTGTTCGCTTTGACCTCGATTGTCCTCGGAAATTTATTATAGTTAAATTTATAATCTTCCTTTGCGTCGATTTTGTATGGAAAAAAAGGGGGTTGTGTCGGATTATTTACCTTGGTTAATTATTGCGATAGCGGTGCTCGTAATTGCTTCTCTTGCAATTTTTTCTTTTAAGGAGAAAGGAGTGTCTGTTATAGATTCAATTAAAAATTTATTTTCTGGAAGATAATGGTTAATCTGACTCTTGAACAATTAATCAAAATCATTTTGGGAATGGTAGTTGTAGCAGTTGTAATTACCGCACTTTACCTTGGCTTTAAAAATTATGTGATCGATTTTATTAAGAACATGGGATTCAGAGGTTTTTTTGCTTGCTATGGATAGAAGAGGGTTTTTATTGGGAGAGGAAGTTGTTAAAATGGTAGTGGCAGCTATTTGTCTAGGCTTTTTAATTTATTTTCTTACTTCTCTTTATTTTACTAAACTCCACGACGAGAAATTGCAACAAGCTCGCGCGACTTTGGAGAGGGTTTCTGAAATAATCGCCGACAAGGATGTGGAAGAGGCTTCAATTGATATGGTAAATCCTTCAGGATGGTATGTTTTCGGTTTTGCTGGTGAAGGGCTTAAGCCGAATAACTGTCTTGGAAAAGATTGTTTGTGCATTTGTCCGAAAGTTCTTTTTCGCAGTCAGGAAAAGACGTGCGATAGAAAAGGGGTCTGCATAGTTGTCGAGGGTTTGAATCCTTTTTTGCCTTTTAAGATAAAGAGCGGAGGAAGAACAAGCATACTTATAAATAAAATAAACGGAATAAATATAAGGGAAAAATGAGCTTAAATTATTTAATAAAATACCTCATTTGGACGATTTTCTTTTGCTTAGCCCTTTTGGTACTTTATACTCTTTTTGAGAGGATGGGGGCTTCTAGCTTTTAAAATGAATTGGGGTAAAGGTACTAAAAAAGCTGAATTAACGACTCAGCAAATTGTGACTTTGATTATTTTGATAATTAGTTTCGTTGTTATTCTTTTTTTGCTTTTTAGGTTAGATTTAGGAAAGGAGACCTCTGCCCAATTGTGTCGTAATTCTGTTCTCCAAAGGGGCGGAGCTTCTTTGGCAAAGGACGCAATTCCGCTTCAGTGCGAGAGAGAGTATGTTTGCATAACCTCTGATGGAACTTGCGAGCAAATGGTCAAGCCTGAGAAAGTGAGAGTTAAAACTAAGGAAGAGTTATTTGGGGTTCTTGCAGATAAAATGGCTCGTTGTTGGTGGATGTTCGGAGAGGGAAAAGTAGATTATGTTGGAAAAACCTTTGTTCGAAAGAATTTTTGTTCTATCTGCTCGCAGATCGCCTTTGACGATAGTGTTAAGGAGACGTTAGGAATTTCTGAAGTAAATAAAGATGAATTATACGAGTATTTGAGAGAAAAGAACTATTCCGAGTCTGAGAGTTATCTTGAGTATCTCTTTGGAACTAATGATTTAGAAGCTTTGAAATCTCGCATAATTAATTCTAATTCCTCTTTAGAAGGGACTCCTTCTTTTGGAACCTTTTCTTTGGACAAGCAAGTCTTTGTGGTAATGGGCATTGTTAGTGAGCCACATGAAGTTTGGAAGTGGGGGGCTGCTGGGGCTGGAGCAGCTGTTGGATTAAAAGGAATTTTTGTTGCATTAGCTAGTGTTGGAGTGATTGGTAGCAATCCTATTGGTTGGGTTGCTGGGGCGGTTCTTGTCGGAGTTTCGAGTGCTGGAGGAGTTGTAGCACAAAGTATAAATCCAGAAATTCTTGCGATAACTGTTCAAGGAAAGGGTGTGAAAAACCAGTTTATGGCTCCGACAATTGTTGAGGTTGATTCTGAAAAGTTCGCTGCTTTAAATTGCGAGGATATTCTTACTCTTACTTAGTTTAGTTAAGTTTATTAATTTGGCTTTATTTGGGAGAACATGGACTTTGAAAAGAGGGGAGAAATTTTGCTTCAGAACATTATTTTTGTTATCTTAAATCTTCTTTTTTTGGTAGTCCTTATTTTGTTCGTTACTAGCCGGGCTAATAGTGCGCATGTGTTGGAGGAGGGCTATGCCAAGCAAATTGCTTTGTTAATTGATGCCGCAAATCCGCCGATGCTAATTAAACTAAATATGGAAAAGGCAAGGAGGGTTGCAGAAAAGAACGATATCCCTTTTTCAAAAGTTGTTAGGATAAGAGGGAATGTCGTAACGGTTCGATTGGACTCTGGAGAGGGATATTCCTATTCTTTTTTCAATAATGTCGATGTGGGAAATCCTTATCCTGATGGAGATTTTTACATTTTTCCTATAAGTGCTAAGGAGTAAGATGGGAGAGAAGATTCTTTCAGTATACTGGTTTGCGATTTTAGTAATAGTAGCTGGAGCGATTTTTGTGATGGCAGGAATTTTTTATGGGTCTCCTTATGATGTTCGAGAGATTGAGGCTCACTTATTATCAAATAGGGTCGCTGATTGCTTAGTTCGTCAAGGAAATTTGCAGAAAGAGATTTTTGATGGTAAAAGTTTTTTGTTAAATGAGCAAAATTTTTTGGACCTTTGCAGGTTGAATTTTAGTTCTCCGGATTTTGAAAGGGAGCAGTATTTCGTTAGGGTGGAGGTTTTTGGACAGCAAGAGCCGGAGAGAAAAATTTTCGAACTAGAGTACGGAAATAAAAATCTCGAAGCAGATTGCAAGATAGAAAAAGAATATTCGCGTACAGCAAGTTGTGAGAGAAGGGTTTTGTTTGGTTTGGATAAAGATGGAAAATTGTATAAAATTAAAATACTTTCTGTTGTTGGAAAAATAAAGAAGAATGTCAGATAGTTTTCAGAAAAAGATTCTTTGGAATAGAGGAGCTCAAGTTTCGGAGACTCTTAGTTGGATAGTTGCAACGCTCATTATTTTAATTATTTTGGCCGCTTCGATTTTTATTTCTTCTTTTTTGGGAAAGTCAAAGTCCTTTTTTTCTTCGGATTTAAAGATGGAGAAATCAAGCGATTGGATTGCTGGAAAGAACGAGATGGTTTATGAGTCCTGCTCTGAGGAATGCAAAAAGGTATTTTCGGAATGGAGGCAAAATGAGGAAAAAGGGTAGCCTTCCTATAACTGTCCTGGTGCTTGGGGTGGTGCTGGTGTGTGGTTTGGTTTTGCTTAGTTTTTACTCCTCGACGATTTCCTTAGCTAAGCCCATTGTTGGTGTAGGATTGATAGAAAAAATGAATCTCGAGGTGGAAAGAGGGTTTTTTGAGGGTTCTCCAAGAGGCCACTTTGAACTTAATAAAAGTGTAACGAAATGGAATTGGATAGGTAAACGGAGGGTCGTAATTATTTCTGTTGAATATCTCCCTTAACCTTCTTTAGATATCAGAAAGTTTATAAATGGGAATAAATTAAAATTAATATGCTTAATAAAAAAGCACAGGGATTAAGTACGAGTGCAATAGTGTTAATTATTTTGGGAGTTTTACTTTTGGCTGTATTGGTTGCAGGTTTTGCTTTTGGGTGGAAAAATTTTTCTTTGTGGATTCCGAAAGATAATGTTGATGAGATAGTTTCTGCTTGCAATGTTGCATGCTCTACTCATAGCGTTTATGATTTTTGCGAAAAAATGCGAACGTTAAGAGCAGAGGACCTCCCTGGGGGAGAAAAAGAGGTGACTAACACTTGTTTCTTTTTTTCAACTAATTCGGACTATTCTAAGTATGGGTTTAGTGAGTGTAATTCAATTGAGTGTCCTTAGTTGGAGATTAAATGGAGTTTGCTTTTTTTTCCAAAAGGAGGAAGAAAAAGGATAAGAAAAAAGAGAAGAAACGCCATCCTTATAAGAGAGGAGGAAAAAGGAGAACTCTTGAGAAACGATTATAAACCATTTTGAATTTGAAAGGATATGATCAGGGTTGTTTTTTTGTCAGTCCTTTTTTTTGTGTGGTGTTTTTTTGCAGTTTTGCAGGATTTGAGGAAAAGAGAAATTGCGGATTGGCTTAACTTTTCATTACTAGTTTTTGCTTTAGGCTTTCGCTTTTTTTGGAGTTTATTTTCCAATGATTTTCGCTTTTTTTACCAAGGGATTATAGGTACAGGAATTTTTTTAGCTTTGGCTTATTTATTTTATTATTCGAGATTTTTTGCTGGAGGGGATGCTAAGCTGCTAATTTCTCTTGGGGCAATAGTGCCTTTTTCAAATGATCTTTTTTCAAATTTGAAAATTTTTGCCTGTTTTTTTACTTTGTTTTTTTTCGTTGGGGGATTTTATGTTTTGTTAGCAAGTTTGGTTCTTGGCTTAAAAAATTTTAAAGAGGTAAAGAAATTTTTCTTGCATCGACTTTACGAGGAGCGCATAGCTTTCTTTGTCCTTGGAGGGTTCTCTTTAGCTTTAGTTCTTTGTGGTTTTTTTTCGAAGCTCTCTTTTATTGTTGGAGTGTTAGTTTTCCTGCTTTCTTTCTTTTATCTTTATGCAATCTCTGTGGATAGAGTTTGTATGGTTAAGAGGGTGAGGCCGTCGGAGTTGAGAGAGGGAGATTGGCTTTTCGAGGATGTTTTTGTAAATGGAAAGCGAATTCGAGCTAGTTGGGACGGTTTGAGTTCAAAAGAGATTTCTATTCTTAGAAAAGCGAGAAAGTCT
>JAFCDW010000017.1 GCA_017609475.1 Candidatus Pacearchaeota archaeon | reverse complement strand
TACATAAATCCATCCTGCTGGTTGATAGGAATTATAAGGAGGATAATCATAATAGGTACTTTCTCCATAGCCGGAGTCCAGCTCCACTTCGCAAGCACCACACGATTCTCCATTGGTTAAATAATTTATGCTACATGTTCCTCCAGTTAATTCACAGTCTGTTCCTGTGAAACCCATGCATGTGTATTCTGGGGTGCATACAGCATACTCACATATTCCATCCCCTGACGGGCAAACATTTCCACATTCTCCGCAGTTGGTTGGATCAACCGAAATATTTGTGCACTTGCCGTCGCATACCATTTCTCCTGGGCCATCACAAGAGTAATCTTCTCCACCACCAAAAGAGGGAGTGTAACAGCAGCCTTCTCCTAATTGAAAAACGAACTCAGGGGGGCACATCGTCCCTACTTCAGCTTCGAAGCACGCATATTCATCAACACTTAATTGCTAACCAATATAATTAGAAATGCAAACACTAAGCAAGCAATAACCAACCTCTTTTTCATTAACACATATAATTTTAATGGTTTTATAAAGATTTCGACGAATTTTTATTCTTTGAATCTCCTTTGAAATTTTCTTTTTGATTAAAATATCAACCTTTATAAGTTCCAAAGGGTATCTTATACCATGGAGAAAAAAATTTTCGACCATTCGATAGACGCCGACGAAGAGACCCTCACCCAGTTTAAAAATTGCTATTCTCAGGATTTCGTGGTAGCTGCCGCGCTCATGCCAGATGCTCATAAAGGGTATGTTGCACCAATAGGAGCAGTTCTAATTACTAAAGATTTCATTGTTCCAGCATGGGTTGGATATGACGTTGGTTGTGGTTTAATTGCTTTGAGAATAAAAGGAAGAGGGATTTTGGAAATTGCGAGAAAAAATGCAGAAAAAATCTATAAGAAAGTTCTTGAAAAAGTTCCAATGGGTGTCGGGGAATACAACAAAGTCAAGAACATTTCCAGTCAAACCGTTGAAAAATTTCATAAACTTTTAGAGAAATTCAAAAAAGGAGAGCACGATAAAAATATTTTGAGATATCTTGAATCAAAAGCTTTAAAGCATCTTGGAACTCTTGGAGGAGGAAATCATTTCATTGAGCTGGATTCTTGCGGTAGTGAGCTGTGGCTGGTTATTCATTCGGGAAGCCGGGGAATCGGGCATGAAATCGCAAAAAAATACATGATTAAAGCATCCTCGAGAAAAAAGGGTTTCGAAGAAACCTTTCCAATAAAAGCAGACTCAAAACTAGGAAAGGAATACCTGAATATTTTAGATTTTTGTTTGGAATACGCTTTGCTTAATAGGATGGAAATTGCAAAAAAAGTTTTGGAATCTGTAGAGGAAGTTGTTGGAAAAAAAGTTTCCACGCAATTCTGGGCAAACAAAAATCACAACCATGTAGTTAAGGAAGATGGCTTTTTTGTTCATAGAAAAGGAGCAACCCCTGCAAAAAAAGGGGAAAAAGGAATAATTCCGGGAAACATGAGGGACGGAACCTATCTTGTTATAGGTAAGGGAAATCCAGAGTTCTTATTTTCTTCGAGTCACGGGGCTGGCAGGATTTTGAGCAGAAAAGAGGCAAAGAGAAAGATTTCTATAGAACAGTTTAGAGAGTCAATGAAAGGCATTCATGCGAATATTTCTATAAAAATAATCGACGAGGCTCCTATGGCTTATAAAAACATAGATGCAATTATGGAGGCTCAAAAAGAAAGTGTGAAGGTTGTTAAGAAATTAGTTCCTTTTATTAATTGGAAGGGATAACTCATGTTACTCCTCCCAGCAAAATATTTTGAGTTGTCTTGGGGCATATTTTTCCGATGACGCGGCAATTACAACAGCTTTCGCATACACATCCTTGCTAGGATTTGAATCTTGGACGCATGGGTCAGAAATAGAACAAATTTTAGCTTCACATTCGAGATAGCCAGGTTTTAAATTTTCTATTTTGGTTTTGATTTCCGACGGAAAATCCTCGCTTTGCCACGAGACTGGAAGGCTTTCTAATTCCAGAATTCGCTCGCGAAAGGACGAATTGAGCTCTATATTTTTTAAGATAGCCCTTTCACTTTCGTATATTTTTCTTTGCATTCGGATTTTATCTATATATCCCTCGCCGAGCGTTACGAGAAGTACAGAGATAATTATCATAATTGCAACAAAAGCTTCCACTATTCTTATCCATGCTCTTTTTTTGGTGCGGTTTTTGGCACGCTTTTTTGCTTTCATTTGATTTGTGGTTTTACCATGTTTTTATTAAAAGATATCCTTGTCTTAAATTTGCTTCTTTATCTACGAATTGTATTGGAATTGCCTCATAATAAGTATTCGTCGAGACATCAACTTCTCCTGTAGAGTATAGCTCTTCTTTGTTCTCGTCAAGTAAAGCAAATCCAAAATCCCCTCCAGCCTCGGCAGCTACCTCCTCCCTAAACTCATTGTACGTCGAAATGAGCTCTTCGATTTTCGACTCGAATATGTATTCACTTTTTTTAACATGTCCTAAAAAATAATCTCTGTTTTCTAGTGCAGATGCGCATTCTGAAAGTGGGCTTTCTCCGGTGCTAAATTCTTTTGAGTAGAAAATCTTTATGAACTTGGGATAGTTCCACATGAATTCTATAGAGTTTCCTTCTAAATCATAGTTTATTTTTCTATTTGAATCATCTTTTATGATGATATTTTGTCCAGAAGCATCAATTGGGTTAGAAATACTTACGCACAATTCGCCAGGTATATAGCTCTCGTTAAGGGCAATTACTATGCTCGTTAGATTAACAGAAGTTTGTGATATGATATAGTTTCTCAAATAATCGATAGCATACTGCTTGGATTGTTTTTGAAGAATTGGGGGCTGGATAATAGTATAAATAAAGCTTAAGAATAAAATGAAAATAGTAAATGAAACAATTATGCTTACATGAGTACCTCTTTTGTTCATTACTCAATAAATCTTGCGTCCTTTTTATATTTTTGTTGCTGACATATTTTATAGTGGAGTGGATTTAGAGCGCTGTTCTGTTTCTGCTCTGATTTTTTATGCACCCCATAAAATGTTGGCTCCAGTTGAAATTAAGAAAGAGCTAACCATTAAGGCAAAAGAGTGTTTTATTCCTGCTTTTATATTTTGCTCTGAGAGTTTTCCTATTGTTAGTCCTGTAAATAGTCCCTGAACAAGCAATAAGTAAAGAAATGCATTTGCCATTTCTCCTGGAACAATGTTTCCTCCTTGTTTGACAGCTCCTAGCTTTCCTCCGACCCCGAGATTTCCAATTTCGGGAACTCCTAAACTTTTTCCTCCCTCGAAGTTTCCTATCATCGGAACAATTACGTACTGCATTACTAAGACAATTACTATAAAAACAAAGAAAATTATGTATCCCTGGACAACTAAGGTTTGGATTGCGGCTTTTCTCTCTTTTTTCAGCCTATCCGAAACACTTACAGCTTCTGTAACAGCTTCGAGAATCTCTCCTATATCTCCTCCAGCTCTTTCAGACTGGCCAATTAAGGTCAATGCCCTCGCAATTGTTTTGTTTTTTACATCTCTTGCAAAAGTTTCCAACGCTTTTACGAGGGGAATTCCCATACTTATTTGATTCGCTAACTTTTTTATGTTTTCATCTAGTACTCCGAACGGTTTGTTCCTCATGTTGATTATGCTTTTGCTTATTGGAGTTCCTGTTTTAACACTCTCGACGAGGTTTCGCGAAAATTCTAAAAACATCGCCTCTTTTTCTGATGCAACTTTGGACTCGTGTACTATTACAAGAACGAACGGGAGGGCACCGACGAGAAAAGCCACCCCAATTAGAAAAAAGAATAGTTTTGTTTGGTAGAGGAAGACAGCTAGAACTAAAATTAAGAATGCCGCTGCAAGACCGCTTATCTGAAATTTGGTTAGCCTCATTTTATCTCATTCTTAGTTTGGTTATGTTTGTTTTAAGTGTAGGAAAGCCAGGAATGCTATGTTAATTGTTGTTACGACGAGGACAGTGATTAAAGTAATTGCTCCTGTGCTGAGCGAAATCCCAAGACCACCCATTTTTATCATCATCATTAGGAGCATAAGTATCATAGGTGCGGCAATAACTATACTAATATAGATGTCCATGAATGTTTCGGCCGCTTTCGTATTTTTTTCTCTTTCAATTTGATATTCGAAAAGGAGGCTCTCTGATCGCTTTCTGAAAAACTCTGGCAAATTTCCTCCGGAACTAATCGTTGTCGCAAGCCCATTGAAAAGTTCAGTGAGTTTTTTGCTTGGACTATCATAAGCCACGTTTCTTAGAGCTGTCACAAGGTCGTATCCATAAATGTTTATCTCATTCATTAGTTTGGTGAACTGCTTTTCAAGGGCAGGATAGTCATGAGTCTCCATCATTATTTCAAATATTTTCGTTGGGTCTATCATTGAACCCGAGATTGCTGCCATGTTGATCGTTGCAAAAGGAAGTTCGTTGTCTATTTTATACTCTAAAGCCCTCTTTTCCAGTGAGGGATAAAAATAAGTGAAGAGAAAAGTTGCAAGAGGAATTATCACGACTATCCATAGAACTTTAAAAACTCTTGCTGAGGGGGGTTCTGCTGCTTTTGTTATCATTGGCATGGTAGCATTAAAATTGAAAAACAAAAAGAATGCAAAAAGGCCGAGTGCAATAATAAAAGAGATGAGGGTTGTAAAGAATGTAAGAGACATATAGGCAGTAGGAACGTACGGAAGATTGGCTTTAACTAAGTCCCTTCTTAGAACTTCGAATGCCTCTTTTTTTGCGAGCTTTTTCGAAATCCCTCCAAAAAGAAAATTAGCGAGTTTTATATATCGCGAGGGTTTTTTCACTTTCTTTTTTTCTCTTTCTCTTTTCTCCTTCCTTCTTAAGAGGCGTTTTAGAGTTCGTTCTTCGAGCAGAAGGGCCCTCTCTTTTTCTTTTTCCCTTCTCTTTTCCTCTGCAATTTCAAGAGGAGTTTTCTCTATTTTGAGTTTTTGTTTCGCGAGTGCGGCTTCGCGGAGAGATTGTGGAAGGTTTATTTGCTTGAGACTTTCTTCGAATTTTTTGCTGTTTTCTTTTAGGCTTTTTTTTAATTCTTCAATGTGCTTTTTTGTCATTTTCTTTTCGGCTTTCGTTTTGGCTTTTCGCAAGTTGTCGAATAGAGTTTCTAATTCTGCAAGGATTTTTTTCTTTTGTTCGATGTTTTTTCTGATTTCTTCGAAGTTCATTTTAGCACCATGCACATCAGAATTTTTCGATTTGCTCGTTGAGCTGGAGCATTTTCTTTTTTATAGAATTGAATTTTCGAGCATTTCTTTCTGAGAACGCTCTTTCGAGTTCGGCTTCGTATTCTTCCAAACTCTCTATGAGCTGACGAAGAAATTCGATACCCTCTTTTTTCATAGTTTCAAAAAGAATTCCTGTTTATTAAATATTTTGTTTCTTCTTTTTAGAAGGGTTCTAAATGACTCCATACTTTTTTAAGACCGCTTCGGGCTTTTTGTAATATTCATCAATTACGTTTTGCACTTCTGTGAATCCAAATACTTTTTGCTGAAAGAGGCTATAAAGGAGCTTAACTCTTTTTCTAAATTCGAGCTCGAGCTCTTCCCTTGCTATTCCGTATCTTCTGGATATTTTTTCAAAAACTTTGCTTGTGCTTTTGAAATAAAACTGGTCGTCTGCAGCGTTCCATACAAAGGGCTTTTGGGTTATTGCAATTCCGTTTGGTGTGACATTAACTATTTCTGTAATTTCTTTGAGTTTTCTGGTTTCTTGCTTTTTGACAATTGCATGAGTCATAACACACACACAATCCAGCACATTCAGCAAAGTTGGGGAAAGCTCTATTGGAGGGGTCTCAAGTCTTTTTATCACTGTTTCAACCGAGTCCGCGTGCATGGTGCTTATACAAGCATGACCAGAAGCCATACCCTGAAATAAGACATATGCTTCTTTACCTCTAACCTCCCCGACTATAACATAATCCGGAGCTTGCCTGAACGATGCTCTTAACAGGGTGAAAAGGTCTATCTCCTCGACTTTTTCTAAGCCCGTGGATGTTCTAACGACACTTGGAAGCCAGTTTTCTCTTGGAAGGTTAAGTTCGAGAGTATCTTCGATGCTTACGACTCTTGCTTCAGGAGGAATAAAGAAAGCAATGGCATTGAGAAGAGTGGTTTTTCCCGAGGCAGTCCCTCCGACGATTAAGAGATTCATTTTATATTCAACGAGCAGCCACAAATATGCAAGCATTTCAGGACTTAGTGTTCTGAAGGAAATTAGTTGAATTGGAGTCCATGGAGTTTTTGTAAACTTTCTTATTGTGAATGTTGGGCCTTTGTGGGTAATGTCTTTAGTATAAGTTGCGTTGACACGGCTTCCGTCAGGAAGGCTTCCATCGAGGATGGGATTGGCATAGGAGACGTACTTTCCACACCTTTGGGCGAGTTTTTCGATGAATCCTGCGAGAGTTTCGTCATCCTCATAGACGAGATTCGTTTTAAGATTTCTATAGATTCTGTGAATAATGTAGACAGGAGTCTTTGATCCATTGCATTCGATATCTTCTACAAAATAGTCTCTAAGAAGAGGGTCTGCCTCATTAAATCCTATAAAATCCCTACACAAATAGTAATAAATTTTCCTGTAGCTTTCGTATGGTATTGGAAATCCAAGCTCTGTTGCTAGAAGTTTAAATCTCGAATCAATATACTTTAAAAGAGCCTCCTCGTTTTTTTCCACGATTACATCAAAATCGATTATTTCTCTCATGGCTTCTGTTATTTCGTCTTTCCATCTCTTCTCTTGCGCTGTTAGGAGAGGTTCTTCAATTTCATAAACCATCTCATATATTTTTGAATCCCAATATATGTGGACGTATGTGAAAGGAGAAACCACACAATATCTTACATTAACTTTCGTTTTGTCCCTTACCTTTTGTAACGGAGGTATTTCTGGAGAAAAGTTTATTTTCACTCTCGGATAGCTGTTTATATTTATTATTGGTTTTGCCATTTTAGGCTATTTCAATATTTATTTTGAGAGGCGCCGAGCCCTCGTTTGATATTAATACTCGGTAGGGAGTCGAGGCTGCCGGCAGAATCTTTACTTCGTCTTCTCCTTTGTATTTCAAGTCGTACTGGGTATAGTTCACGGTTAGTGTAACTGTTATATCTTCCCCTTTTTTTGTGGTTAGGATTTCTAAATCTCCTTCGTTTATTGCTATTTCTGGTTCACTATATTCATAGTTGCTTTTAATTTTAAAAATTATTTTGTCATCCTTTCCATCGAAAGTGAGCGTTCCTTTTTTTATTCCAACTTCGAACTCTCTTTTATTTCCAGGAACACCTTGGCCAACTTCAGCGATTATCGAGTCGATATAACGCATAACCTCGATGCTCTGGCTGATTATAGTTTTATCTTGGAGTTCTTTTATTTTTGGTTGAACGAAAAATAATACTGCAGCAATCATTGAAACCGCGATTAAGGTATATATTATTGTTTCGACCCAAATTTGGCCTTTTTTCGAAATTTGCCCCCTTTTCATATTGAATTAAGTAGGGAGTGATTTAAATAATTAATGTAAAAGGATATTGGATCTTTCAAAACTTTGACTTTGGTCTCTTTTCAGAAATCTTTAGTTACCGAATTAGAAGTTTTTAATTAACAATTACCTATTTCAGTGATTTTATCTGAGACCTCACATTGGTTTCCGTCGATAACTGCAAGTACTTCTATGGAATCAGGTTTTCCTGTGCTGGCAAAGGCATTGGTGTAGTACGTTTTTCCTTCATTCTTTCCTGGCAGAGTTACTTCTGTGTTGAGACTTTCACCGTACGGACCAAGATCTTCATAAGTGCCAGGTATAGTGAATGCCTTGGTTAAAGCCCTACTGGAAATTCTTACAACAATTGAGTCCACATCAATGTCTTTGATACTTATTGAGAAAGTGAAATTTTTGTCGCTCTCGTTCCAACAGGTGTATGAAGGATTTAACTCTATTTTGTCAAAGACATCGAAGCATGTTTGAGACCTTTCTGTACCTTTTTTTGCCATGTTAGAAATAACCCCCCAAACAATTGCAACAAGAACAATTGCTAAGAGAATTATTAAAAGAGTTATAATAACTCCCGACATACCTCTTTTATTCTTTATAAACATCATAAACTAACTATTCTTTTTTTATTTTTAAATCTATTGCTTGTTAATTATTCTTTTGGATTTTATTCTCTCTGGTTTGTTTTGTGGTCGCTTTCTTCTTCGGGTATTCTGAGTTTGCGAGTTTCTACTTTTATTATTATGATACTAGCACTTCTTTTGCGTAATATTCTCCGCAGTTGTAAGTTTTTCTTCCTTTGTCCGATGTTCCAAGAAGAATTGGTGTAAGAAGAACTCTATCTCCAGAAGAAAGAGAGTATGTGCTTAAATCAATTGTGGCAATGCTCCCTTGATTTAGACCTTCCTCTGGCCATCCCTCTGTTTCAGAGAGGATTGCTGCTTTGATTTCGTATCCCTTATCAATTTGCATCTGCATAGAATAGATTGGAACATTTCCTATGTTTGATATTTGTAACTTCTCACTTTCCGACGAATAACTAGCTTCAAACTCTACATCTCCACATACGAGTTTAATGTTTTTTCCTCCAAATTTAGTAATAGATTCCTCAACAGTTCCTTGAAACCACATCATAATAATTACCCCTATAACTATAACAAGTGCTACTAGAAGCACTGTTGCAATTACAGGAGAAATCGCTTTTTTTTCAATTTTTAACTTCGGATATCTCCCCATTTTCTTAGCTTTTTTGTCTTTTAACTTGATTCCCACTCTTTTAACAGCTCTTCTATTTTTAAATTATTCTAAACCCTATTTAGTGTTATTTTTATACTGGGCACTCAATTTGTTCTGAGATTTTTGCTTCTCCGCAAACAATGAGCCGAGTTTTTTCTTCCTCTTCTTGGAATCTTAAAGGAATAATTTCTATCTTGAATGAATTGCCCAGTCCTAAATCGCCTATTTCGAATAGATTTGTCCAACTTTCGCCCGGCTCAAGGACGTTTGAGCTTTTTGCCTCGAATACAACAGCATTTCTTACTTTTACTCCACCATCCCCTTCTAGTTCGAGCAATTTGTCAGAAAGGTCGACTGTTGCTATCTCTTCAGACTCGTTTGTAACACGTATGAAGTATCCTCCTATGGAGAACCTTCCGTTGTTTTTTATTGTAATACTGAGATAATCTCCTATACATTCTTTATCAGATAAAAAGACCGAAACTTCTGACGGGCATTTCCATCCATCCTTTGGTATATAGGTTTTAAGATAACCATAAATAACCATAAACAAAAATGGACACTGTTACCGCAATCCCTATTAGAAGAATATATCCTATCATTATGCTTATCCCCTTTTTTGAATCAATTTTTGGCAACATATTTCTCTTCACTAATTTTATTAATTACGATGAATTTAAAATTCTTTCCTGGTAGGATTTCGAAAGAATATGTAATTCCTTCAATAGTTATGCTTGCTTTTTCTTCGCTTTGTGAATAATCATATTCAGATTCTTCTCCATTGTGATATTTGTATGCATTTAACTCTCCGAGTTCTCCCATTATGACGTAAAGTTCGAAGTTCTCTCCTAAATATGAAGAGTATTTGGAAAGAAAATCCCGCAAGTCATCGAAGGTTCCGTATTCCAAGATGTGCGAGCTTTCTATATCGAGCTCTTCCTTTACCTCTTCTACTGTCGAGTAGGTCTTTTTCAAGTAATAATTCGTAACCCCTGTATAGACAAGAATAGTCGCCACA
>JAFCDW010000016.1 GCA_017609475.1 Candidatus Pacearchaeota archaeon | reverse complement strand
ATAAGCTTCCCACGGATATTTTTTTCCGAGGGCGTTATAAATCTTCTTTTGCTTCTTTGCATTATCTCGATGATCCTTCGCGCGAATTATATGGGTCATTCCCATCTCAATATCATCAACAGCTACTGCAAGATTCATAAGAGGCCAAACACGATATTTGCTTTTTTGTCGAGGGTGCTTTGTTAGATTTATCCTCGCTAAAGGAAAATCCCTCATAGCAGGATTTTTGTCATCCATACCCGACTTAAATCTCAAAACTGCCTCACCCTGCCTAAAGCCATTCTTGTCGCGCATCTTTTTCCACCTCTGTAAATTTTCGGAAGTGTCAAGATTCCTGCACGGGCACTCTTTTTTTTCAGAAGAAAACTTTTTGAAGCGCTCTGGAGAACAAGTGCAAACATACGCTACACCCAGTCTCAACAATTGCTCGGCATACTTATAGTAAACTTCCATCCTATCAGATTGAATTACAAACTTTGCTTTACCCTCGAAAAGCCAGTCCGAATCTTCCTTTATCAAATCGTAAGCAGGAGGATATATATTGTCGGGATTGGTATCTTCAACTCTTACATAAAATGTTCCTCCATATTTTAAAACATAGTCAAAAGCAATACAAGCAGTTAGAGCATGACCTATGTGCAACCCTCCAGACGGAGAAGGCGCGAATCTTGTCACAATTCCACTCGCAGGAACGCCGGGTAAGTCTGGAAGCCCTTGTCTAGTTTCTCGTTGAGATACCAAACTCTTCAATTGCTCAAACTCTCTTTTTTGCTCGTCCAGTGAAAGTTTATTTACTTTTTCAACTATCTCTCTAATCTTCTTTGACATTGCTCGAACTTCAGAAAGACTCAACCCCTCACTAAATAGAGAAGAAAAAACTTTTTTTGCTTGAGCTTTTCCGTCGTGGGCTAATGCGTTTTTTAAAGCATACGCCCGAATCTTTTTTTCCAAGATTTCTCCAAACTCTGATTTATTTTTCATTTTGACTACCAAATCACAAACCTAGCCGCAAAGCAATACTCGACCTAACTCCTTTTCATTCAATCATTTAAGCCTTCTCTCACTCGAAACTTTTAAGCCCTATCTTTCTTTCAAGCAACTCGACCCTTTGTTGAAGATGATAAATTTCATTCGAAAGGTCTTCAAGCTTATTTGTGATATCAAGAAGCCTTTTCGCTAATTTTTTTCTTTTTTCCTCAGCATCTTTCGAAAGGTCAAGATATTCTTCGCTGCTTTCAGTAGGAGAATTTCGAGAAGGCGCTACACTTTCTGCAATTTTTGAAAAAAAACCAAAAGCTCCTCCTTCAGGGGATCCAGAAGATACCTTCTCTTCCTTCGCTCTCTCTTCTTTCTGATGCTCTCTATACCTCTCGGTAAGATCTATAAATTTAGACTTTTTTTTAAACAATCCCATGCTTTAATTAATAATTTTCGATTTTTATAATTTATTATATCTGGTTCGTTACTATAGGAGAGTCTTTTCACTAGCAAGAGCCTATTACCAGTTATCGACACAATTAGAAACCTTTTTTAACATACTGAACTTTGTTGGAGTATGACTGAAATCTCAGAGATAATAGAAAAGGTAAGTGCATATTACAAAAAGAAAGGTGGACCAGAGTCAGAGCATACTATAATATATGACTCCCCGTCTGAAAGCTTGGAACCTGCCTATTTTTTTATTCTCGACTTAATGAACGATATGTTCGGAGGAGATGTGCAAAAGCTCGTTGATAACTTTGCCTCCTCTCCTGGCTCTGGCCACTTTGGAGACATGGGGCAAAGAGCAACTATAATGCAGCAACAAGGGTCTAAAATCCTCGGAGACATAAACCTCGTCCTTAAAAGTGTTCTCAATATTTTGTATGACCTAAGAGATTTCCGAATGAGACTAAAGCATTACGATGACCTAAAATCGGGTGATGAAAAAACCAGGGAAGCTGCTCTTTTGAGCTTGAAACAAATATGGTTAGATAAAGTTGATATAACAAAAGGAAATTCGTCCATAAAAGCAATGGCAACGACTCAAGCAGGGTTCGTGACTCTTATAGATGCTTTTCTCGTAGTAAAAAATGAGAAAGATGTAGATAAACTCGACCTGAATGATAAAGTAAAAAGAATTTTAAGACCAAGAATTCAAGAATTCAATACCTGGGTAAAGGAATCTGAAAAAGAGCTAAGGAAAAGATATGAAATCGAAAAAGCATATCTTAAAAGCCAAGTTAATAGCCTGAAACTTTATGCGAGATGGGCTAAACCATACTTAAAAGCGGCCGCAGAATTGGAAATGAAAGAAACGAGTAGAGAACCCGCACTAGTCAAAGTATTTGATACTTTGCTTTTAGAGCTAACTCTTTTTGGTAAAAAAAAGCTTGATGTTAAAAGTGCTGCAATTTCAGGAGAGCTTCCTCGAGAATTCAAAAAACTAAAAATAAAAAGGGACTATTATAGTTGTGTCCTTGCGCAATTCAAATTTAGAGGGATTCCACGAAGAATTGCTGGGCAATCTCACTATTCCTTTGGGGGAAGAGCGGAAATAGATTTCAAAGCCTACGCGCTAAACGAGGATGAAATTGCTGCGCTCGAAGAAGAACTAAAAAAATCCGAAATTAATGATGTTCTAAAATTAATAGAAGGAGCGACTGGAAAAAGCCTAGAAAAAATTCAAGAAGAGATAGATTTCTTCTTAAATGAACCCTCCCAAACCCCTGAAAAACTTGAAAAGAAAGACCAGTCAAATCCCTTCGCAGCACTAATCGGCAAATATGACAAACCTAAATCCGAGGAAGAAAAAACCGAAAATTCTAAGAAAATTTCAGTAGCTCCGGATAACTGGATTGAAAAAACCCATCTAAGAGAACTTGCCTCACAAAAAGCGCAAGACCTCTGCTTTTCCATGTTCGACACATATAAAAAAGCTCACGGAATGGCAAGTTATACATAGTCTAAAATAGTAATAAGTTAACGACAGCTATTTGAGAGAAAGCCTTTAGAACGAATAAAAACGAACAGGATTCAAAAACCAAATACCTTTAAAAAATTATATAAAGCAAAATTCCTTTTATGATACATGGCAAAAGAGGGAGGATATAGGATTTCTGAAATTTATCAAGGAGGATACTCTAGTTTAGAACCCTCTTATGGAGATACTTTTGTGGGGTATCACCTCGGAGCAGGAAAAGTTGGAGCACCGACAAAACCGGATACAGCAAACCAAATACAACAAGTAAACATGCTCCTGAATCAAGGAATTGTCCCAATAGAGGTGGGGGCTCTAAGTCCAGAAGTGTTTGACCAAATTCCAAAAACACATTTCAAAGAGATAAGAAGAATGATAAATCTTTCTGGAGGGAAAGTTTCTGTGCACGCGCCTATTGTTGAACCTTCTGGAATTACAGAGTACGGATGGAGCGAGGCGAACCGCCAAGTAGCAGAAAAAAAATTAATTGAAGTTGTGGAAAAAGCTTACGAGTTAGACAATAAGGGAAAAATTCCAATTACAATTCATTCGTCTGGGCTTCCAGGTACAGAATACGCACCAAGCCCTGAAGGAAAAAAAGAAAAACGGGTTATTATCATTAACAGGGAAACCGGAAAATTGGCTCCAATCGAAGAAGAGAAAAGGCACTATCCTCATCTCGAAGATATTGAAAAAGGAAAAACCTATTCTCCAAAAGAGGAAATAGAGATACTCAATAAAACCGAGTGGGATAACTCTCTCTCCCAAATAATCTTTTACAAAGAAAATGCAGATAGACTTTTAAATCAATATTGGCCAATAGCTAAAGATCTCTTACCTTTATTCGAAAAAGGAGAGTTTCACTCAGAACATGGAAAGTTCAAACCAGAGCACCTTTCGCCTCAAGATTGGGAAGCCTTTTCACACATACAAAACGCAGAAGCTTATTTACAAAATGCACAAGAGCATTTAAGCAGCTTGTTCAGCAAAGCGTGGAAATATGGAACTCCTGAACAAAAAAAGGAACTTAAAAGAGCTGCAGAGAGATTCAAACAAAGGCTAGAGGCCTCTGGAGGGAAAGACCTAAAAGAGTACTCGAACGCTTTGCAGGAGTTGGTCACTTCGCTAAAGCAAGACAAACTTGCTCCAAGAATCTACGTTCCTATCGAAGAGTTTGCTATCGAGCATTCTGCCAAAACTTTTGCCAATGTCGCTCTCCACGCATATTCGAAATTCGGAGAAAAAGCTCCAAAAATTTGCATTGAAAATGTTCCAGCTGGAATGGCTTTCTCATTTGGAGAAGATCTAAAGAAATTAATCCTCGAATCAAAAAAGAAATTCGTCGAAGCAGCTGTTGCAAAAGGGTATTCTGAAGAAAAAGCTAAAAAAGCGGCTGATGAAATAATCGGTGCAACACTCGATGTAGGGCACTTGAATATTGCGAAAAAGTATGGATTTAAAGACAAGGATATTCTAAAAGAAGTTGAAAAAATTGCCAAGCATGTTCTTCATGTTCATCTCACCGACAATTTCGGGTACTCTGACTCGCACCTTCCACCTGGAATGGGAAACGTTCCGTTTAAAGAAATCTTGGAAAAACTAGAAAAAGAAGGAAGGTTAGAAGAAATGAGAGCGATAGTGGAAGCTGGAGGATTTGTCCAGCATTTTGGAGTTTCTCCTTATCCGGCTTCCCTCGAGGCACTTGGTTCTCCAATCTACGCAATGGACATGCAACCTTACTGGAATCAGATGCAAGGGTTTTATCAAGGATACTTCACCGGATATGAAGGAAGATGGCTTCCCCAAATAAACTACGAAACCTTTGGAGCAGGTTTCACACAACTTCCAAGAGAACTTGGAGGACAAACAAACGTCACCCCTGGTGGAAGAATGAGCGGAAGACCAATGGAGTAACCATATACTAAACAAGATCCATCCGCAACGACTAAGCAGAACCGAAAATTTAAATACTCTCGAAATTTATTAAGAAAAACAAAAATGTCTAAAAAAAAGAGGGGAAAAAAAAGTTCTTCAACGGCAAAAAAGCCTAAGCACAAAAGTTCAAAAAAAGAGCTAGACGAATCCAAATTTCCTACACTAAAACTGAAAAGGCCACATGACATTGCACTGGATTTTGCAACTAAGACCTACAAAAAAATTGGAAATGTTATCAAATCCATAGTTTTATTTGGTTCTCAGAGTAAAAAAACAGCAGAGCCGGGATCAGACATAGATATTATCATAATAATTGACGATGTATCAGTTAAGTGGGATCAGGAATTAATCGCATGGTATCGAACAGAATTGGAAAAAATTTTGAAACTTAACCCATATAATCAAGAGATTCATTTAAACACGATTAGACTCAGTACCTGGTGGGATGATCTCTTAAAAGGAGATCCGACCATAATTAATATTCTAAGATATGGAGAGGCACTGGTTGACCTCGGAGGTTTTTTCGAACCTCTAAAATTCTTGTTGCTCGAAGGAAAAATTAAGCCTTCGCCAGAGGCAATTTATAATTGCTTGCGAAGAGCACCCTTGCATATTTTAAGAAGTAAGACCGCAGAATTGAATACTATCGAAGGATTGTTCTGGGCAATGGTCGACTCCGCCCAAGCAGCACTAATAGCCATAAATGTCTTACCTCCCTCGCCTGAGCATATCCCATCACAGCTTAGAACTTACTTTGTCGATTCCAAAAAACTAAAACCAAAGTATGTTGATTGGTATAGAGATTTGCTCGTTCTCCACAAAAGAATAATCCACGGAGAGGTCAGGGATTTGAAAGGAGTGGAAATCGATGAGTGGCAAGAAAAAACAGAAGAATTCTTAAGAGTTATGACAAAGTTAGTCAAAGATACGATAAAAGGGTGATAGGGTATCCCCCCATAAAAGTTCGAATTCTTTGAGTACTAGAAGAACTTTTCAGTATATAACACGCCACCGAAATACT
The DNA here is from genome assembly GCA_017609475.1 of Candidatus Pacearchaeota archaeon. Classification (GTDB taxonomy): domain Archaea; phylum Nanobdellota; class Nanobdellia; order Pacearchaeales; family GW2011-AR1; genus JAFCDW01. The sequence continues at coordinate 3,117 of JAFCDW010000016.1, read as the reverse complement.
TATAAGAAAATAAAAACCCCCATAAGTATGAACTTCAAAAAGCACATAATGGTTGTCGAGAGAAGAATTCTTCTTGAGGATTCCCCGTTTGAAGGATTCAGGCCTCAAAATGAAGTAGATTACGAATCTAAAATATTGAAACACTTTAAATATATGGAAAGAAGTCTTGCAGAAAAAGACCCAAACTATAAACAGCCAATTAGTTATGCTATGATTGTCAATCCGAAATTAAAGCAAATTTTTGCATACCAGAGGTCAACAAAAGATTCAAATTATGCTGAAAAACGACTACAAGGTAAATGGTCATGGGGAGTTGGAGGACATATCGAAAAATTTGATACAAAAAATGGAAACCCCCTTCGCACGAGCATGCTAAGAGAATTAGACGAAGAGGTCTACATTAATGGGTGCATAAAGCCAAAACTGCTAGGATATATAAATGATGATTCTAACGATGTTGGGAAAGTCCATTTTGGAGTTTTGTATATTATTGAAACAGATGCAAAAAGCATAAGGCCAAAAGACTCTGAAATCGATAATGGAAAACTAAGACCTATCAGTGAACTGGAAAAGATCTGCGCTTCTCCCCAATTCTCGGTTGAGGAGTGGTCAAGAATTTCCCTTGAACCGCTGAAACAATATCTTCAGCAAGTTTAACCTTTGCCACAAAACAAAAACTACGAAAAAGAACCAATCTTCTTCTAACCCAATAGTTTTTTCTGCTCTTCTTCTATTTTTCTTTTCTGTTCTTCTGAAATCAATTTTTCCACCAAAGTTCCCCTTGAAATTCTGTCCCTCAAAGCAAGGGCATCTGATATTGTTCGAAGTTTAAGATGGTCCAGATAATGTTCAACTATTGTTCCTTTAAGATCCCCATCAAGTTCTTCTATAACTTTGCCAGCATACTTTTCATCAAGCTCTAAAGAAGAATATCCCATTAGTGCAAGCGCGTCTTCGACAGTAATATTCTGAAGATAAGTGTCTCTTATAGATTCAAAAGCGAATTTGACAATTTGGTATTCGCTTACAGATCCGGACAATCTTTTTCCCTCTATCCGAGATTTTTTAAGAAGAGAATAAAGAAGGTTTCCTCCGACTCCGCTCTGAAGAGAAGGCTCATATAATTGATTGTGCACACTCTCCTTAATGAACTCTCCTAATCCTTTATCTTCTTCCACAAGATACGTTGCTGCTAAGTAAGGAAGGGAGCTTTTCAACCTTGTTAAAGCTGCAGCCCTCTTCTGCTCTTTTTCAGAGTTTGCCTTTACCCCTTCTTCCATGCAAAATTCAAAATTATGAGATTTATAAATCTTTCTATTTGTTACCATTCAAAAAAAGTTACACTAAAAAGGCTACTGTAAAAACCACCTTAAAAATTAAGAGCGAGCTGCTTCCTTGCTCAAATCTTGATAAAGAACTTTTATTTTTGCGGGAATCTTCGACTTAACCTGCTTAATAACTTGGCGTGCAAACTGAAGAGCCTTTGGGGTAGCTACAGCAATAATAAATATCTTCGATCCTTTTTTTAATATTGCAGCCTTTCCGACAGATTTTCCAAAAGAGAGCTGCATTCCAGTCTGCATTCGGTCTGCTCCTGCCCCAGTGAGCATCTTGTTTTCCCTCTGGATGTGGTGTGGAAAAGGAACAACCTTAAAATAATACTGACCAGACAAATTTTTATCTAATTTTTTATTAATAAATTGCCTACATGCTTCCAAAGCATTATGACGAATCTGAACATTTTCCTCTGAAACTACCGTAAGCTCGTGCGGAAGCTTTCCCTCCTGATAGAGGTCTTCCCTTCCCATAGTGAACTTAACAATTTTCTGGTGCGGCACGGTCTTAATAAAGGATTTACTTCTTTTCTTGCTCACTCTAGTAAATGGAACCACTCTCTTTTTCGAATACGCGGATGCCTTTCTCAATGATGCCATTTTAATTCATTCCCGTTTTATTTCCTTTTGAAACTTCTTTTATCTCAACCCCTGTTCCAAGAGCCTGACCTGGCAATCCTTTTTCAAAGATAGCCCTAACCAATCCCTTGTTTCCATGAGGAGCGGAAATTCTTCCTCGAATCTCTTTCTTAGAAGGAGAGAGCCAAACTACTTCTCTTCCAACGAGGCTTTTCGCTTTTTCTCTCGAATCATATCCCTCCACCTCTATAATGAAGTGCCTTTTGTGAATTGTATGCCTTCCCCTCCTGAATTGAATAACTCTTCCTTTCATAGTTTAGTTAGAAAAAATTGGTTTTTAAAGTTTCTTGCTCCCGTCCTTTCTCGTTTTGTTCAAGCTATTTACTAACTCGCACCTCTGATTATATTCAATTAAATCGTTAATAAGTATCATCGCATTTTTTCTAACAGAGTCAACTTTGTAGGAATTAAGTTTCTTTTGCTTGAACTGCTTCTTCGCCGAGGCAACCTCTTTTAGAATTCTAAGGTCCAAAGGAGCAAGCTTGCCTTTTTTGACAAATTTTTTCTCGAATTCTTCAATCATCTTATCTTTAGGTTTTTTTCCTACAATAGTTTCAAGAAGCTGAAAAACGTCGCTGTAAATTTGCTCCAAGGTTTTTTCTTGATTTCTTTGCTCAATTTGCTCTCTCAATTCTTTTAATCGTTTTAAGTATTCCTCTGAATTTTTTAAATGCCTATCTACTTCTGTTCCTTCAATCTCTTTTATTTTTTCATGCTCGTAATCTTTGTAAATTTGGACTATTTCTTTTAGGATATTGGCGTATTTAGGCTCAAGCATTTTTTCCTTGTCCACGAAAATTTTTTTAAATTCGGCTGGAGTGTGCTTTGGAGTTGGAGGCGGCAGACCATAAAGCATTAAAAGAGCTTGACTAGGAGTAAGAACTCCCCAATAAATATCATGAATCATTATGTCCAAAAGAGCTCTCTTAGCTCTTGAGAGAGCTTTATCTCCCATAAACATAAACATATCTATTGCCTCTGGAGAGGGCTTCAACCTTCCCATCTTCAAAAGAGCTTTCCATGGAAGAAAGGTTCCTCTATCATAAAGAGGAATTCCGTCCCTAATGAAAGTAAACATAACTGGATGAGCATCTTTCACACTTTCCCAAAAATCAGTCAATAAATAAACTTGGGGCTCCAATTT
>JAFCDW010000015.1 GCA_017609475.1 Candidatus Pacearchaeota archaeon | reverse complement strand
AAAAGTTCGCTAACCCCTGAAAGGAGGTGGCGAAAATAAAATGGGATGGCAAGATGATCTTTGGAGGCAAGTCAACAGAATGCAAGAGCAAATAGACAAGATTCTAACTAACTTTACTTTTGGGAGAAAAGAGTGGACCGAATTCGAAGGAGCAGACAAAAAATATAGAAGAGCATTCACTAATTTCGAGGAAAGAGACAAGGAATTCGTCATTCAAGTAGAGCTTCCCGGAGTAGAGAAAGAAGATATTAATCTAAGCGTAACCGAAAATGGAATAGAAATCAAAGCAGAAAAAAAGAGAACTAAAAAAAGCAAATTCAACGAGGGGTACTCTTATACGAGAAGTTACGCAGGATTTTATCAGTCGATAGCAGTTCCTAGTGAGGCAGACCTTGAAAAAATTGAAGCCTCTTACAAAAACGGAGTTTTAACAATAAGAATTCCAAAAAAAAGCGAGGCAAAAAATAAAAAGACTATACGAATTAAATAAAAATGCAATAATAAAAAACGGAACAGCATCCACTTACTTGAGAGATAGTAAAAAGGAAACGAAATAAAAAGAAAATAATAAAAAATTAAAGAAAAAAATGCGACAAAAGAATCAACAAGAAAAACCTAAACTAAACAAAGAGGGAGTATAAAATGGACTTTTTTGATGATCCTTTTGATAGCATCATAAGAGAGTTTTTCGGAGAACCTTCTTTTAGGAAGGCAAGGAAAGAAGATTTCATAATTGGAGAAGAAGAGGATAGAACAATCGATTTTATAGAGGATGATAATAAAATCTATCTCATATTTGAGCTTCCCGGATTTGAAGAAAAGGACATATCCGTGGCAATCAAAGGAAGAAAGTTGGAGATAGTTGCGAAAAAGGTAGATAAAGAAGGAATTCCAAACTATCTTCACCAGAAACTAAAAAGAGGATTCGTAATCCAGAAAACATTGCCGGCAAGAGCCAACACCAAAAAAATGAGCTACACAGTAAATAATGGGGTTCTTGAAATAACTTTTGAAAAGCACAAGGGAGGAAACTACAATGGTGCAAAAAAAATCAAAATCAATTAAACTTGAAGTCGAAGAGAGCCTGCAAGAGGACATAGACAAAGGAATAGCGAGAATTCCTTCTAAAATAATGGAGGAACTAGATCTTCACTCCGGAATGCTCGTCGAAGTTAAGGCGAAAAGTACAACTGTAGTGAAAGCCATGCGCTCAACAAAGGAAAGAACCGAAAAAAGAACGATACGTCTCGACGGAACGACTCGTTCAAACATCGGAGCTTCCATCGGAGATGTTGTAGAGGTTTCAAAAGTGAAAGTGCAAAAAGCAAAAAAGATAACTCTTTCTCCGCTGCAAGAAGTTAGGTTTTCAGATGATCCGACCGAATATTTTCATTCTAAATTACTCCACAGACCCGTGACCCAAGGGCAAAAAGTAGTCATAGATGTTTTCGGAACAAGGCTTACCTATGTTGTCTCAAAAAGTGAACCTAAAGGAAACACGATAATTGTTCCTTCTACCAAAATAATAGTTTCCTCAACTCCTTATGCAGGAGATTTAAAAGCTACCGGGGTTAGTTACGAAGATATAGGGGGACTAAAAAACGAGATAGATTTAGTAAGAGAAATGGTCGAACTTCCAATGAAACATCCTGAAGTATTCCAAAAACTCGGAGTTGGTGCCCCAAAAGGAGTGCTGCTAACAGGCCCTCCTGGAACAGGAAAAACTCTTTTAGCAAAAGCGGTTGCGAATGAAACCGACTCGGCATTTTTTTCCATTGCAGGACCAGAAATAATGAGCAAGTACTACGGAGAGAGTGAAAAACAGCTAAGGGAAATTTTTGAGCAAGCAGAAAAAAATGCTCCATCAATAATTTTTATCGACGAGATTGACTCTATTGCTCCAAAAAGAGGTGAAGGAACTGATCAAACTGAGAGAAGGGTAGTTGCCCAACTTTTAACCTTAATGGATGGCCTTAAATCGCGTGGGCAAGTGGTCGTTATGGCTGCAACCAATAGGCCAGACGACATTGATGAAGCTCTAAGAAGACCCGGACGATTCGATCGAGAAATAAAAATAAATCCTCCAGACGAAAAAGGAAGAAAAGAAATCCTTCAAATCCATACAAGAGGTATGCCTCTAGATAAAGATGTCGACTTTGATGAGCTTGCTCACAAAACTATTGGATTTACAGGAGCAGATATTGAGGTTCTTTGCAAGGAGGCCGCACTAAAAGCAATTAAGCCATATTTCTCACAACTTAAAAACTTAGAAGAAAAAGTTCCAACGCAAATTCTCGACAAAATAAAAGTTACTAGAAAGCACTTCCTCGAATCCCTTAAATCAATAGAACCTTCTGCAATGAGAGAGGTCTTAATAAACAAGCCAAAGGTGACATGGGAAGACATAGGAGGGCTTGAGGAAGCGAAAGAAAAATTAAGAGAGCTCGTCGAATTGCCTCTCATTAGACCAGATCTCTTTGAAAAAGCCGGAATAAAACCATCAAAAGGAGTACTTCTTCACGGTCCTCCTGGAACAGGAAAAACTTTGCTTGCAAAAGCTGTCGCTAACGAGGCGAATGCTAATTTTATCTCTGTTAAAGGTCCGGAATTAATAAGCAAGTGGGTTGGGGAAAGCGAAAAACATATAAGAGAAATCTTCAGAAAAGCTAGACAGGTAGCCCCAGCAATTATATTTTTCGATGAATTTGATTCTATCTCCAAGCAGCGAGGAACCTCGCTATCAGATGCTACAGAAAGAGTAGTCAACCAACTTCTAACAGAACTCGACGGAATTGAGGAACTGGAAAAAGTTGTTGTAATAGCAGCGACGAATAGAAAAGACCTCATAGATCCCTCGCTATTAAGACCTGGGAGAATCGATGCAATAATAGAACTCAAGCTTCCTGATAAGAAAACGAGAGAAGAAATATTCAAAGTTCATACGAGAAAAATGCCTCTAGACAAATCAGTAAAACTGCAGGAATACGTGGAAAAAACTGAAGGATGGACTGGAGCAGACATAGAGGCGATTTGTAGAAATGCTGGAATAAATGCAATAAAGAGGTATTATGCAAAAGGAAAAAAAGCAGAAACATTCAAAATAACCAAACAAGATTTTGACAAAGCACTTGAAGAAGTGGCCAAATCAATAAACAAAGAAATTAAGAAGGAAACAAAAGTCAAAGAGAAATAAGACAAAATAAAAAATCTGCTACTCGCTAAATTTTTTCACATCATAAATCTCAACACCAAGTTTTTTAGACTTCCAGAGGTTTGGCTCCAATCCTGCCTTGGCACATAGGGAAGAAAGAAAGTTCTCCTCGTCGGAAATTTCATTCCAAACTTGAGGAAGGTAGGTGGCCCTATGAAAGCCATAAGAAATAATTACCCCTTTTCCCTTTATTTTTTTCTTTAAATCTTCCACATCCTTATAAGTAATTTTTCGAGGCTTTGTTAGAACAGAAACCTCTATCTTTATATTATCCAATTCTGAACTCTCTAGGTGAGGAAAGCGTGGGTCGTTGAATGCGGCATTAATGGCGTTCTCAATGATATCTCTCCAAAGCTCTTGTCTCGCAACTAGCGAACCTATACATCCTCTCAAATTCCCATTCTTGGTAAGAGTTACGAAGCACGCCTCTTTTTTCGAATATTTCTCCTTCGTTTCATCGTCAGGCTCAAACCTTTTTCCGGCCAAAGCCGCCTCTATAGCCCGCCGTGCCAGTTCTGCCGGATTCATGAAAATCAAAATTAAAAAGAATTTATAAATTTTAAAAGAGAGATAAAAAAATGGAATTATGCAAATATTTCGGAAAGTGCGGGGGATGCGAACTGCAAAACATTGAATACAAGAAACAACTCGAAATAAAGAGGAAAAAAATAGAAAAGCTTCTCAATGTAGAAAGAATAAAGTTATTTGCAGCAAACCCTTTCTTCTATAGAAACCGAATGGATTTTGCTGTTTCAAAAGAAGGTTTAGGGCTGAAGAAAAAAGGGAAATGGGACCAGATTGTCAAAATAGATGAATGCTCAATCTCGAACCAAAAAATAAATATGCTAGCAAAAGAAATCCGGCAAATTGTTAGAAGAATTGAACCCTTCGACGAAAAAACGAAGAATGGTGCCTTGAAGGGGGTAGTAATAAGGGCTCCGCGATATTCTTCTTCAGTGTCTTTCGTGCTAAACAAAGATTATGAAAAGTTAAAAGAAGCAGAAAAAGAAATAGAAGAATCCGCTAAAAAAATTTCTGCAGAAAATATTTTAATAACCTATGTGCCAAGGGAAAGACCAGTAAGTGTATCAGAAGAGTATAAGGTTTTAAAAGGAAACGGGAAACTAAAAGAAAAATTTTTAGGAAAGGCCTTCTACTTTCCGGCCCAAGGATTTTTTCAAACTAATTCCGAAATGGCGGAAAAAATGCACGAATACGTGAATTCTTTATTGAAAAAATACGAAACAAAAAACAAAACTCTAATCGACCTGTATAGTGGAGTCGGATGCTTTGGAATAATAAACTCTTCTCTTTTTAAAGAAGTTTTAATGATCGAAAATTTTCTCGATTGCGTGAAATGTGCTGAGGAGAATATTAAAGAAAACAAAATAAAAAACGCGAAAATCATCGGGTTGGATGCAAAAGAATTAAGAGAGTTAAAACTCGAAAGAAAATCGATAGCCATCACCGATCCTCCGCGAAAAGGAATGCACAAAAAAACTATTAAAGAAATTAGGAGGATTTCCCCCGAGGTAATAATCTATGTCTCATGCAATCCGAAAAAATTTGCAGAAGAACTGAAAAACTTCCGCGAATATCTGCCGAAGAGTGTGGCTCTATTCGATTTTTTTCCGCACACCCCTCATTGCGAAATTGTGGTCGAGTTGATTAAGGAAAAAGAATGAGAAGGGCTCGAAGGATTTTGCTATTAAAATTTCAATAAGAAATAGGGGCTATTTCATTCTCCTAAAATCATAATTAAACCAACAATAAAACCAATTACATAAATTGTTATCCCCACACTAAAAGGCCTAATCTGAGAGGCTGTTGTCATTATTTCAATTATCCCAATGATAACAACAAAAACACTAAGTATTAAGAAATTTAATTTACAAGTCGAGTAAGCTTCCGTAGAGAGATTTTTAATAGAATCACAAAAAATTCCTAAAACTTTAACAATCTGAGACTCTGGATTTATTGATTCGCCAGTTTTTATAGAAGCTCCGAAAAAAATACCTGCGATTAAACCCGTAACAAAAATTGTAATTGCTATATATAAGATTGCTTTCCCCATCTTAACCCCCTATACCCTCTCGGATTCTTTTCAACCTTTTCGACTCCTTTTAAAGCCTCCTTCTTCTCTTGCAAAAATCAAGCATCACCTGCCTATAAATATTTTTCTTCCAAATCCCTTAGACATTCCCTATATAGATGTATTTTAATCCGACTTTGCGCCCTATCTCTTCTGCTTTCTTTAAGGTTTTGAGAGGAGTTATTGGCCTATCCAGCATTTTATACATAGGAAAAAAGCGAGAGATATGCCAAGGAACCTCTCCTTTTCCATCGAGAGAAAAAATAAACCTTGCAATTTCCTTTAACTCTTTTTCAGAATCGTTTATGCCCGGAATTAAAAGAGTGGTTATCTCAAGATGAATCTTCTGCTCGACAACTCTTTTCATAGAATCAAGAACTGGCGCTAACCTTGCTCCGCAATACTTTCTGTAAACTTCTTCCCTAAAAGATTTCAAATCAATGTTCATTGCATCGATTAGCTTCTCTTTTGCAAATAATTTCAAGCATTCTTTTGAAAAATATCCGTTCGTAACCCAAACGTTTTTCAAGGAATTCTTCTTTGCCAGTTTTGAAACCTCGTAAACGAACTCTGCCCAAATCGTCGGCTCCGTATAGGTATAAGCTATGCTCTCGCATCCATGCCTCAAAGCAGCCTCCACTATTTCTGAAGGGGTTCTCGACCTTCCAATAATTTCAGTGGCTTGACTTATATCAAAATTCTGGCACCAAGCGCATCTAAAATTGCATCCAACACAAGAAATGGAATAAACTTTTGTGCCAGGAAGAAAATGATAGAGAGGTTTCTTCTCGATAGGATCAACATGCTCTGCCACAACTTTTCCATCAACGAGCAAATTCAATTCTCCTCCATCGTTCTTCCTAACTCTGCAAATTCCGGTTTTTCCTTCTGGCAACACGCATTTATTCGCGCAAGCCAGGCAACGAATTGCCCCTTTTCCAAATTTCTCATACAAGCCCTTTCTCATAACAATTTTAAAGAAAAGATGATTTAATAAATTATGGATGGGTGGTATCCTAGAGAAAAAGAAAAGCTGAAAAAACTCGTCGAAAAGCTATTGGAATCTGCATCTGCAAAACAAACTGAAAGAAACTTCTCAGTTAACGGAATAATAGTTCCACACGCAGGATATGCTTTCTCTGGAAGAATTGCCGGAAAAGCCTTCTCCCTTCTAAAAAATTCGCTCTCAAAAAACTCCGAAGAACTAAAGGGAAAAATAGCTGTTGTTCTTGGAGCTAACCATTATCTTCCAGTTAGAGGAGCTTTTTCCCATAACAAAAATTATTGGCAAACTCCTTTAGGGAAAATCAAGGTAGAGAAAAACTGCTTTGACAAACTCGATATATCGGGAGAGCACTCCATCGACAATCAGGTTCCATTTCTGCAAGCAATTGGGTTCAAAAAAATCCTCCCCCTCATGATAAGCGAGATAACCTCCAACGAAGCGCGAGAAATTGCTGAAAAAATATCGAAAATAGAAGGAATATACGTCTTCTCAACAGACCTCTCTCACTTTCTCGACTATGCATCTGCAAAAGCCAAAGACGAAAAAACCATTCGAAACATCGAGAATTTAAATAAGGACTACCTTTTGAATGAAAAAAATGCCGCTTGCGGCGTATTTCCTTTACTTGTCTTAATCGAATTGTGCAAATTGAAAAAATGGAAACCGCAGCTAATCGAGTATAAAAACTCTGGCGACATCACTGGAGACAAGAGCGCTGTGGTTGGTTATGCTAGTTTCGTCTTTTAGTAGCTCTAGCAACAAGAACACTAACCAAATCTTTAAAAAAGGATTTTTTCTTGAATAAGAATGGCAAAAAAATCCAAAGAAAATAGCTCGGAAACAGGAAAAACTAAAAACGAGAAAGAGCTAGCGAAAAAAGCGGAAAAAGAATCGACAGATTCTAAAGAGATTGAAGAAAAGAAGAAAAAACTCCTTGAAAAAGTAGAAAAGTTAAAAAAGAAGATAGAAACACCTTCAACCGAGGAGCTGAAAGAAAAAGTTAAAAAAAAGAAAAAGACCGACAGGCTTCTTCCGCTCGAAGAATATGTCAAGTCAGGAATATACATAGGAACAAGGGCGGTAACGCCAGACATGCGACCATTTGTCTATAGGAGAAGAGCAGATGGGTTAGCAATCTTTAATACCGATTTAATCGACGAAAAACTAAAGGAAGGAATAGAGTTTCTCTCTAAATTTGACGCGAAGGATGTTATAGTCGTATGCAAAAGGGAGGCCGGATGGAAAGCTGTTGAAAAGTTCTCAGAACTAACTGGAATCCGCGCATTCACAAAAAAGTATCCTGCAGGGATTTTAACTAATACCACACTTCCGGATTTTTTCGAAAATGAACTCACAATTATCGTTGATTCTTGGTTGGATAAGAATGCCCTCAATGACACTTTAAAAGTTCACAAAAAAGTGCTAATGATATGTGACACTAATAATTTTGCCAAAGGTGCAGACTGCGTAATTATTGGAAATAACAAAAGCCCACGAAGCCTTGGACTAATCTTTTACCTTCTAACAAAAGGGTACCTAAAAGCGAAAGGAAAAGACACCTCTAAAGTCCCTGAATTGGATTGGTGGATGAGCGAAAATTGAAATTGTACGAATGGGACAAAGCTGCGAACATGAAGAAAAATTATATAGTTCTATGATTGGTCTAGAGCCATAACCGCTCTTCTGAAAAACCTAATAACCCGTCCTAAAAAACAACCAGCTCTTTTTTCCGTCGCCATATTTTGTCCGAATTAGAACATATTTTCCGCTTAGTTTTTTTCCGTGAAGTTCGAATTCTATCTTATTATTACTTAACTTGAGAATTTTTAGTTTTCCCTTGTCCCATATTTTAACTTTTCCTGCGCCATAACTTCCTTCAGGAATTTCTCCCTCGAAATCGGCATAGCTTAGAGGGTGATCCTCAACCTGAATCGCAAGACGTTTTAGATTCCTGCTCCTCGGAGGTTTTTTTGGAATTGCCCAACTTTTCAAAACCCCTCGAATCTGTAATCTCAAATCCCAGTGATGATGCGAAGCAAAATGCTCATGAATCACGAAAATATGCTCATCAGTAGAAGGTTTATCCTTTTCTAGCGCCATGAACTATTTAAGAACCTCTTTTTTATAAATGCTGCTAAAAAACATAAGAAAGAAAAGTTAAAATAATGAGAAGAATAAAAATACCGACGGAATAGGGTCAGCGAAAGATTTATATATGGTCTGCCATAAAACTATAATAACTAGGATGAGTGCCTTAATGAACATTATCAAGACATACGTTAAGGTATGAAGTATGTAAAAGCAGTCATCCAGTTGTGATTCTCAATCCCCTTACATCCCAATTAGTAGGAGAGATTGGATTGAAATCCAGTTGATCCTGCTGGAGGCTGCGGCTCTCTGGTTTGCACTTAGACATGCAAGTCATTTCTCCATTTCTTCGGAAATTGGAGGAAGGCGAACTGCTCAGTAACACGTCGGTAACCTACTCTTAGGTCAGGGATAAGCTCGGGAAACTGAGTGTAAACCCTGATAGGGGATATGCCCTGGAATGACTTATCCCCGAAACTCGTGCCTAAGAATGGGCCGGCGGCGGATTAGGTAGTTGGCGGGGTAATGGCCCACCAAGCCTACGATCCGTAAGGGCTCTTAGCGGAGGGGCCCTGAGAGGGAGTCTGAGACACTACTCCCAGCCCTACGGGGTGCAGCAGTTAGGAATAATCTGCAATGCGCGAAAGCGTGACAGTTTGAGCCAGAGTGCTCCTCATTGAGGAGCTTTTGCCGAATGTAAAAAGTTCGGCGAATAAGGACTGGGTAAGACTAGTGCCAGCAGCCGCGGTAATACTAGCGGTCCAAGTCGCAGCCATCATTATTGGGTCTAAAACATCCGTAGCTTGCCTGGTAAGTTTCTTGTGAAATCCTATCTCTCAAGGATAGGGCGAGCAAGAAATACTGCCAGGCTAGAGACCGGGAGACGCAGGAAGTACGTTCGAAGTAGCGGTAAAATGCTTTAATCTCGAACGGACTCACAATAGCGAAGGCATCCTGCGAGAACGGTTCTGACAGTGAGGGATGAAGGCTAGGGGCGCAAAACGGATTAGATACCCGTGTAGTCCTAGCAGGCCGAAACTTAAAGGAATTGGCGGGGAGACACTACAACGGGTGACGCGTGCGGTTCAATTAGATTCTACACCGTGAACCTCACCAGGAGCGACAGCAGAATGAAGGTCAGTCTGAAGGGCTTACCTGACACGCTGAGCGGAGATGCATGGCCGACGTCAGCCTGTGCCGTGAGGTGACCAGTTAAATCTGGTAACAGGCAAGACCCTCGTCCGTATTTGCTGCGTGCACTATACGGAGATTGCCCGGGCAACCGGGATGAAAGTGGGGGCTACGTTAGGTGAGTACATCCCTAATCCCCTGGGCGACACGCGCGCGTCAATGGTGGATACAATGGGATGCGACACCGAAAGGTGAAGCCAATCTCTTAAAGTCCATCTCAGTCCAGATCGAGGTTTGCAACTCAACCTCGTGACGCTGGAATCCGTAGTAATCGGGTGTTAGCAACGCCCGGTGAATACGTCACTGTCTCTTGCACACACTGCCCGTCAAACCAACCAAGTTGCGTTATGGTGAAACCCTTCGGGGGAGAACCTTAGCGCGACGAGGTAGGTTAAGTCGTCACAAGGTATCTGTAGGGGAACCTGCAGATGGATCACCTCCTATAAGTTTCGTAAGGGGTATGGTGGCTGCTTTTACATACTTCTCATATTCAACATTTGCAAAAAGAGTAAAGAACATAGAAATAACATAGCAACTAACTCAACAAACAACAAAATCGACGAGACTGCCCACAACAACGGAGTACTTCGGAGTAAAACTTAAAAAGTTCAGGTCGATCTATAAAATAGATGGGCCTGTAGTTTAACGGTAAAATACCTCGTTTGCACCGAGGAGCTCCGTGTTCGATTCACGGCAGGTCCATTCTTTCTCGAATGGGCAAGGGCAGTCAATGACGGCCTCTCGCCCTTCAACAAAAACTAACAACTTCGAAAAAACAAAAAATAAAAAGGACAAAAAAGAAGTGAAAAAATTTGGGGGGTGAGAAAAGTCTCGTAAAAAGACGCAAAACAACATAAAGCATCACAAATCATGTTCATCAATGGTACAATAACAAAGCATATTGTATCATAGGAGAGTTCATACTCGATGAATAAGCACGCAGAATTCTCAAAGGCTTAGTTAGAAAGCTGTTAGATGGATAGCTTGGCTTGAGTAGTGATGAAGGGCGTGGCAAGCTGCGATAAGCCTCGGGGAGCTGCACGCAAGCTTTGATCCGGGGATTCCCGAATAACGCCGAGAGGCGAAACTACGCCGGGAATTGAAACATCTTAGTACCGGCAGGAAAAGAAAACAATAGTGATTCCCTTAGTAGCAGAGAGCGAAAAGGGAAGAGGGCAAACCGAATCTGTCGCCGAAAGGTGATAAGAGATGTGGTGAGAAATAACGCCTAAGTCGCCGATTCGAACTCTGCTGGAAAGCAGGACCTTAGAGGGTGACAGTCCCGTAGAAGAAGGTGATATGGCGTTTCTCAAAAGAGTAGGGCGTCCTGGATTGGGCGTCTGAATATGGCAGGATTAACTGCCAACCCTAAATATAACTCAAGTCCGATAGCGAACTAGTACCGTGAGGGAAAGCTGAAAAGAACCCTTAGCAGGGTGTGAAAAGACTTGAAATCTAACAGCTACAGATTGTTACGGCCCTAACAGATTTTCTGACGGGGTTGTAACGTACGTTTTGAAGAACGGGCCAGGGAGTTATCCTATGTGGCGAGGCTAACCAACTCTGTTGGGTAACCGAAGGGAAACCAAGTACGAAAGTGCGTTAGTCACATGGGATAGACCTGAAGCCAGGTGATCTATTCGTGGGCAAGGTGAAGTCTCTCGAAAGAGGGATGGAGGCCTGAACCGGTGTTGTGGACATGCACTCGGATGACCTGCGAATAGGGGTGAAAAGCCAATCTAACCTGGCGATGGCTGGTTCCTGCTGAAATATGCCTACGTATAGTCCTGCCTAGCTCGTTGGCGGTGTAAAGTACAGATAGAAATTGCAGGGGCTATTGCCTACGGATTTCTTTCTAACTCAGAAGCTGCCAACTGCGTAGGGCAGGAAACAGGGGCGGTATGTAAGATACCGTTCCGAGAGGGGAACAACCCAGACCAAAGTTAAGGTCCCAAAATTTCTGCTAAGTGTATCAAAAGGTGTCCTGAACCTGAGACAGCGGGGATGTAAGCTTAGAAGCAGCTATCATTTAAAGAAAGCGTAACAGCTCACCCGTCGAGGTTCGGGGCCCTGAAAATGGACGGGGCTAAGCAGAATACCGATACTTTGGCGGCTCTCATATCTGAGAGTTCGGGTAAGCAGGCGTGGAAATTGCGCAGAAGGTCTTTCGAGAGAAAGGCTGGAGCAATTTCCAATGAGAATCCTGGCAATAGTAGGAAGGGACTTTGCTGAGAACGCAAAGTGTCGAAAGAGCAAGGTTTCCTTGGCAATGTATGTCAGCCAAGGGTTAGCCGGCCCCTAAGTTGCACCTTAACTGAGTGCAACGATGGGTACCAGGTTAATATTCCTGGGCTAATTATGGCTTACATAGCACGGTTTGCTTTCGGATAGGCGAGCACCCGAAAGGGTGTTCTTGCAGAGAAATGAGGGGAGCGTAATGCTGAGATCCTCGTGAATCTGCAAGACAAAATCGCTGATTCCAAGAGCCAGTGAAAAGACCGTGCTCTTGCCATAATTAACCGTACCGATAACCGGCACTGGTGCTCTAGCTGAGAAGGCTAAGACATGTAAGGTCAAACCAACCAAGGGAATTCGGCAAATTGGCCCTGTAGCTTCGGCTGAAGGGGTGTCTATCTTTGTGGCCTTCAGAAATGTTGGCTGCATAGGTAGATCTCAGTAACAAGGACGGCCCGACTGTTTACCAAAAACGTAGCCACGTGCTAATCCGAAAGGACTCGTACACGTGGTGAGACCTGCCCAGTGGTGGTGTCTGAAACTCCTTTTCAAGGGAGCTAAGGCCCATCAAACGGCGGGGGTAACTATGACCCTCTTAAGGTAGCGTAATGCCTTGTCGTCTGAATGGCGACGTGCATGAATGGTTTAACGAGGTTGTCACTGTCCCTGGTTGGAGCCTTCTGAAAATACCTCGTGGTGAAAAGGCCACGGACGCCTAGTGGGAAGCGAAGACCTTGTGGACCTTTACTGCAGCTTGCTGTTGTGAATTTAAACAGGATGCATAGAATAGGTGGGAGCGCTGAAGCTGCCATTTCGGTGGCAGTGGAGCACAAGTGTAATACCACCCATCTTGTTTAAATTTGCTTACCATTTTATGGGACAGCAGCAGGTGGGCAGTTTGACTGGGGCGGTGCCCTGTCGAAAAGGTATCGATAGGACCCAAAGACAAGCTCACCCGGCTTGGAAATCCGGGGTTGAGTGCGAGGGCAAAAGCTTGTCTGACTGCATTCCGAGAAGCAAGGAATGCAGGGGGGAAACCCGGGCCTAGAGAACCCACGTGCTCTTTTAATAGGAGCCGTGTCTGATAGAAAAGGTACCCCAAGGATAACAGGCTTGTCGCCCCCGATAGTCCGAATTGACGGGGCGGTTTGGTACATCGCTGTCGGCTCTTCCTATCCTGGCCGTGCAGAAGCGGCCAAGGGTGCCGGAGTTCACGTATCAAAAGGGATCGTTAGCTGGGTTAAGAACGTCGCGAGACAGTTTGTATGATATCTACTAGGCGCGCTGTTGTCTGAGTGGAACAACCCTCTAGTACGAGAGGAACGGGGGTTGGGTGCCTCTGGTGTGCGGTTGTCACTTGGCAGGCCGCGTAGCTACGCACCGTGTGGATAAGAGCTGAATGCATCTAAGCTCGAAGCCACCCGCAAGACGAGACAACTAAGGCCGTCGTAGAAGACGACGTTGATAGAGCTCTTGTGTAAGCACGAAGCTTCGGCGACGTGTTCAGCACAGAGCTACTAAAAGCCTTATTAAGTCTTTGAGAATTCTGCGTGCTTAAAGAAGAAGACTTATCAGTAATCTATTCCTCTTCTTGCTTGAACTCCTTTTTTAAAAACATGCTTTACCTCTCTCATCTCTGTAACAATATCCGCAAGATCTACCAACTCTTTCGCCGCATATCTTCCTGTTAGAACCAGCTCGAGATTCTTCGGCTTATTTTTTATAAGGTTTAGGACCTCTTCCAAAGAAACCAAGCCAAATCCAACTGCAACATTTATCTCGTCAAGTATCACTACATCATAACTTCCTGAACCAACAATCTCTCTCGAATATTCTAAGCACTTTCCAGCCGCTTCTGCATTTCCCTTAGAATAATCAGCCACAAACTTCTCATATGGAACAAAAACAAAGTTCGGAATATAAGCTAGAGAGCCTACCTCAGAACTTCTCGCCCCTTTTATAAATTGAACCATGCAAACTCTAAGCCCTGCTCCAGCAGCCCTTAATCCTAATCCAAGAGCCGCACTTGTTTTTCCCTTTCCATTTCCTGTATAAACATGAACATAGCCTCTCTCCAATCCCATAAAAAAGAGAAATAATAACGCTTTTTAAGAATTTATTTACAAACCGAAATTCTCGATAAAATCCTCGATAATTTTGTACTGCTTCAAAAACTCGAATCCCTTTTCAGTAAGATGAAAAGTTTTTTTTCCAGATTTATCAATTTCAAGCTTCATGAATCCCTTTCCAATTAACTCATTAACATACTCCTTGAACATTTGAGGAGAAAGATTTGAAGAGTAAAGGAGACGGGTCGGTTTAATATTTTTCCTTTCCCTGACCGCATTCAGGATGTCGCGAATTATTTCCAACCTTTCTCTCTTCTTCCTCATTTTATTTATGAAAAGTTGTTTTAATTATGCCGTAGAGGAATAAAAAGAAAAAGACTAAGTTGGCGAGATAGATATCTATCACAATCTTCTGATTATAATTAAAGAATAAAACAACAGCAGCATTTAAGCTCCACGCAATTAAACCTAAAAGCATAGCGATGAAATAAAACTTAAGGAATCCCCTTTCTTTCCCTTTTGCTAAATAGTTTTTACAACTTAAACAAGAGGCAAAAAAGAAGAGAATAACTTGAGAAAAGAACATGAAATAATAAAAATTCCAAATAAGATCAAGTAAAACTAAAATAAGGGTAATGAAATAGAAGAACAAAACTCCCAAGTTAAATAAAGAGCTCTTAGTTGCCCTCCCTTCTTTTTCGAACTTTCTCCATACGAGACTATAAAGAAGAAAGAATCCTGCCATAATCATAAAGAATTCAAAAAGGAATCTTGAGAACAAAGCAAAAATTTTCTCATGATAATGAGAAGCTAAAGCAAGTAAAAAATACCTGGAAAAAAAACCAACCCCATAAAAAAGAAAAGCATTTCTAAAGTATCTAATTCCTTGGTGAAGACTGAGCTTAAACAACCTATTAGTTCTAACACCGATAATTGAACAAATAGCTAATATAATAAGCGCATAAATTATTTTTAACCATTCCTTGTTAGCGATTAACCAGTCATACATAAAAAAAGAACTCAATAAGATTATTTAAAATTTTACATAAAAAGGAGCTTAGGATATAAAGTTTCTTACGATAGCTCACCTCAACTCTAGAACACAAAATTTTTAAAAGCCAAGGATTGAAGGGAGATGTAAGTCGGGTAGTTAACTTCCGGAACCTGCCCTTCGATGGGTAAACCTCGTAATATAGAGGTTGGTTCTGAGGAAGGTCCGCCCACCTCCACACCTTTTGCGTGTGGACCTGCTATAAGCAGGAGCCACCTCCTGCAAAGGAGGCTGCCGCGAGGTAGGGCTCTGCTACAGAAACGCCACAGCCGCCCTGGAGCAATGAAGCTTGCGCGGAGCTGCGAAAGAGCGGATCTGATGAAACGAGCATCCTGGCTGGTGCAAGGGAAAACCCGCTAAGTTGAATGTTAACATGTTCGGTTCGCTCTCGGCCGAAAAGGCCAAAAAAGAGGGGCGACGAACAACAGAAGGCGGCCTATTCCCGACTTACTTTCGAATTTTCTTCTCAGCTCATCGAGCCGGTAAGCACTTTAAAGACCTCTCTACAAACTGCAATTATCATTATTCTCCTTTTCACACTTTTAGCATTCTTTATTTCCAAGAGATTTTTAGAGAAAAAAGAGATAACATAATCAAAAAGAGATTAATTATGAGTCAGGTTTTGCTAAACCTCTTTTATATTCCTATAATCCCAAAATGAAAAAGATTACTGGATATAATCAACAGATTTAAAAATAATTCTTACTAAAATGAAATGGGGACGTAGCTCAGCGGGAGAGCACATGACTGAAGATCATGGTGTCCGGGGTTCGACTCCCCGCGTCCCCATAAAACAATATTAAAAGCAAAATTTTATAAAGAGGTATCAATTAGTTAGCATATTGAAATGCCTGCTAAAAAAGAGGGAAAAGATATTGTAAGTTTTGTTTTGGGAATTATCAGCATAGTTTTAGCTTTCTTTAATCCCCTTCCAGCAATAGTTTTTGGAATAATTGGACTCGTTGAAAGTAAGGATGAAAAAAGTCAAATTGCAAAAAAAGCGAAAAAGCTAAATATCCTTGGAATAATAATTGGGTCAATTCTTTTTTTGGCCTCGGTAGTTCTATTGGCCATTTCTGCTAATGAAGTTGGTCCATTCGAATTTCCTTCTGCAGTATAAAATGGGATCAAAAAAACGCGCGGCAATGGAAATGAGCGTAGGGACAATCGTTACAATAGTCCTACTAATGAGTGTCCTCGTGCTTGGACTTGTCTTAACAAAAAGCATATTCAAAAGTAGTCAAAATGCTGTTGAACAAATAGATTCTGCTGTGCAAAACGAAATAAATAAACTTTTTGCAGATGAAAATAAAGAACTCGTAATTTATCCAAGCTCAAGAGCTATCACCTTAAAAAAAGGAAAAGATCCTGCAGGATTTGCGTTTTCTGTGAAAAATAAAGATGTTCAAGAAAAAACTTATTCTTATAAACTGGAAGCTCAAGATGTTTCAAACTGTAGAGGAGCTATCTCAAAAGAAGAGGCAGAAAGCTATGCTCTTGGAGGGCAAGGAGAATTTACACTCACGAGATTCCAAGATTAATAAAATTCGTTATTCCAGAAACAGCTCCTCCCTGTACAATTGTTTATTACCTTAAGATAGAAGGAATTCAAAGTGGAGGAACAGAAGTCTTCGTTACAATAAAATAATCCCTCAATACAATACTCTTACTCGGAAAAAAGAGATTTTCAGGCCCCTTAAAAAAGGATTCGTCGGAATGTATAGTTGTGGCCCCACAGTTTATTGGTATCAGCACATAGGAAATTTAAGAACATATATTTTTTCAGACATTCTCAAAAAAGTTCTAAAGTTCAATGGATACAAAGTCAAGCATGTCATAAATATAACCGATGTGGGGCATTTGACCTCTGATGCAGATGAAGGAGAAGACAAAATAGAAAAAGCCGCGCGCAAAGAGAAAAAAAGTGCTCAAGAAATTGCAAATTACTATTTCTCGATATTTAGAAAAGACATTAGAGAGTTAAACATAGAAGAACCTACCATATGGTGCAAAGCTACTGAGCACATTAAGGACCAAATCGAAATGATAAAAATCTTAGAAAAAAAAGGCTACACATACAGAACGTCTGATGGAATTTACTTCGATACCTCAAAACTAAAAGATTACGGAAAATTGGCAAGACTGGATATAAAAGGCCTGCAAGCAGGAAAAAGGGTGAAAATAGGAGAAAAAAAGAACAAAACAGACTTTGCTCTTTGGAAATTTTCTAAAAAACCAGGAGTAAGGCAGCAAGAGTGGGATTCTCCGTGGGGAATAGGTTATCCTGGATGGCACATAGAATGCTCCGCCATGTCTTCGAAATATCTTGGAAAGCAATTTGATATTCACACAGGGGGAATAGACCATATACCAATTCATCATACGAACGAAATTGCACAAAGCGAGAGCGCATTTGGAAAAAAACCTTGGGTCAGATATTGGCTCCACGGAAATTTCCTAGTAAATAAAGAGGGAAGCAAAGTAAGCAAGAGTACCGGAGGGCTCTACACCTTAACAGAACTAAAAGAAAAAGGATTCGAGCCAATGGTTTATAGATATTTTTGCCTCGGAACGCACTATAGAAAAAAGTTGGTATTTTCCTTCGAGAATTTGCAAAATGCAAAAAATTCTTACGCCCGCCTCAAGAATCTCATAAACGAAACTAAGGACGATAGCAAAATAAATGAAGGATACCTGAAAGAGTTTCACAAAGCAATTAATGATGATTTAAATATGCCAAAGGCACTTCAAGTTCTATGGAAACTAGTACGTGATAAAAATGCTCAAGGAAAAATCGGGACAATTCGAAAAATGGAGGAAGTGACAAGCCTTAATCTCTTAAAGAAAGAGGAACTAAAAATTCCCCAAGAAGTCAAACGGCTATTAGAAGAGAGGGAAAAGGCGAGAAAGCAGAAAAACTGGAAAAAAGCGGATAAAATTCGAGAAAAAATTTATAAGCTTGGGTATATTGTTGAAGACGATAAAGAAGGAACAAAAATAAAAAAGAGGTAAAAAGAATATGTCTTTTATAAATCTCAAATACAAACCAAAAAAGAGCGATGTAGTTTGCCAATATAAAATAACTCCTTCTCCAAACAGGAGTTTAAAAAGTGTAGCAGAAGCTGTCGCAGGAGAAAGTTCGATAGGGACATGGACAGAAGTAAAAACTATGAACGAGAAAATAAGGAAAAAGCTATCTCCAAAAATATTCTACATAAACGAAAAAGAAAAAAGAATAAGGATCGCATACCCTCTCGAACTATTCGAACTTGGAAACCTTCCAGAAGTTATGTCAAGCATAGGAGGGAACATCTTCGGAATGAAAGCTGTTAGAGGCATTTTATGGGAGGACATTTCTATTCCAAAAAAGATGCTGAAAAGTTTCAAAGGACCGAGATATGGGATTAAGGGTATAAGAAAACTATTAAAAATAAAATCGCGCCCGCTAGTTGGCACAATTGTAAAGCCAAAAGTTGGGCTGAATCCAGAGCAACACGCGAGAGTCGCTTATCAGGCATGGGTTGGAGGATGCGATATTGTCAAAGACGATGAAAATCTCACAAGCCAAAGTTTCAATGAATTTAAAAAAAGATTCCTTTTAACGAACAAACTAAGGAAAATTGCTGAAAAGAAAACAGGAGAAAGAAAGGCGTACTTAATCAATTGCACAGCAGAAACAAAAGAAATGCTTAGAAGAATAAGGTTTGTCGAAGAGCACGGAGGGAATTATATTATGCTCGATATAATAACCCTTGGATGGGCAGCATTGCAAACTGCTAGAGATTATACAAAACTACCAATTCACGCTCATCGCGCAGGCCATGCAATGTTCGACCGAAATCCAAATCACGGAATGTCGATGGAAGTTATTGCACAACTCGCAAGAATGATAGGGGTTGATACCCTGCACATTGGAACTGTTGTAGGAAAAATGGTTGGAGAAAGAGAAGAAGTTCTACATATCGAAGAAGAAATAGAATCTGAATTCACTCCTAAAACTAAAGAACATTTAGAACAAAAGTGGTATGGGGTAAAGCCAGTGTTGGGGGTTGCCTCTGGAGGGGTTTATCCAGGTTTGGTCCCCAAAATCATTGAATTGCTGGGAATCGACATAGTTATTCAAGCTGGGGGAGGAATCCACGGCCATCCAAAAGGAACAGAAGCTGGAGCAAAAGCAATGAGACAAGCTGTCGAGGCAAGCTTGAAAAAAATTCCGCTAAAAGAGTACGCGCGAGGCAAGCTTGAAAAAAATTCCGCTAAAAGAGTACGCGAAAAACCACGAAGAGCTCAAAATAGCCCTCAAGCACTGGAGTAAAAAATAAAAATTTTCTAGCACGAAAGTCTTACATTTAAATAGGCCATTTTATTCTTATCACTAATGGTGTCGAAAGAGACCCGGTTTATCCTCGGCATGTTGAAGAATCATAAGAAAGAACTTTCTCTTATAATTACTTTATCTTTCTTTGGTTCGGTAATTGGAACAGCCGTGCCTTTTTTATACGGAAAAATCTTTGATTTAGCCATAGTTCCAAAAACAACGTTAAACTTCCTCTTTTCTCTAATAATCATTTGGTTCGCTATGAGCCTAATCTCAACAATACTCTCAAATAAAGGCCTCTATTTCGGAACAGTACTCGGAACAAAACTAGCACTCAAATCGGAAGTAGATATCTATTCGCACTTTATGAACCTTCCAATAGCATTTCACAAAAAGCAAAAAAAGGGGGAAATATTAGAAAAAGTATCAAGAGGAAGCTGGGAATTTGAACAATTAGTAGCGAACTTATCGGAAATACTTCCGCTCTTACTCTCACTAATATTTGCTACAGGGGTGTTAATTTCTATAAAAAAGGAGTTGGCAGTTCTTTTCGTTGGGTTGCTTTTCTTCTCTCTAACGGTCGCGTTAAGCAGAACAAAAGAGTTACTAGAACTACAAAAAAAAGAAATCAAAGAATACGAAAAGAGATATGGAGAACTTTACGATAAACTCTACAACATCTTTCTAATCAAAAATTTCTCGACCGAAGAGAAAGAGAGCGAGAGACTCGTAAAAAAGTTTCTGAACCAACTACTAGAAATTACAAAACAAAATCAGAAAAAATGGCATTCAGCATTCCTACTTCAGCGAATTTCCCGAAGCACGAGCCTCGTTATATTATTGGGGTCTGCTATACTTCTTTTGAAAAACGGCCTAATCTCCCAGGGGGAGTTCATTACCTTCTTCGGATACGTAAATATGGCATTTAATCCTATAGGAAGGCTCTCTCATATTTATCGAAATTACAGAAGATCAAAAATTTTCATAGGGAGAATGCTAAAATTAAAAATGAAAATTCCTGAAAAAATGCATCACGGGAATAAAAAAATAAGGGATTTCAAAGGAAAGATCTCTTTCAAAAATGTAAGTTTCTCATTTCAAAAAGGAAGGAAAATTTTGAAGGGAATAAACTTAGAAATTGATGCTGGTGAAAGCATTGCAATTGTAGGAAAAAGCGGCGTCGGAAAAACTACTTTGTCTGAATTGATTTTGGGATATTACAAACCAGAAAAAGGAAAAATTCTTTTAGATGGGGTAGAGATTAGAGAGTTGGATATTCGATGGTTAAGAAAACAAATCGCGATTGTTCCACAAGATCCTAGCCTCTTTAATGCAACTCTCCTAGAAAACATTAGATATGCCAAGCCCAATGCAACAATGAAAGAAATCATTAAAGCTTGCAAAGCAGCTCATGCTCACGAGTTTATAACAAAATTGAAAAATGGATACAAGACTGTTGTTGGTGAAAGAGGAGTCAGATTATCCGCAGGTCAAAGACAGAGGATTGCCATTGCAATGGCATTTTTAAAGTCTCCGAGGATATTGATTCTTGACGAACCTACCTCTGCACTGGATGCACATTTAGAAAAGAAAATTAAAAAAAGCATTGAAGAATTAACAAAAAATAGGACTGCTCTTATAATTGCACATAGATTATCAACCATAAAAAATGTCGATAGGATTATAGTGCTAAAAAAAGGAAAAATAGTCGA